>CAYLHM010000057.1:0-7708 GCA_964383485.1 uncultured Oscillospiraceae bacterium | reverse complement strand
GCGTTCTCTTAGGAGTGCATAATACGCCGGCGGGCGATATTGGCCACACCCTCGTCCATGCGGTTGATCCAGGCCAGGCTCTTGCCGCAGCCGATGGCGGCGCAGGAGTCCGGGTCGTCGGCCAGGGTGCAGCGAATGCCTGTGCGCTCGCTGAGCATGAGATCCATGCCCCAAAGCTGGCTGCTGCCGCCGGTGAGGGTGATGCCGTTGGCGGCAATATCGCCCACCAGCTCCGGCGAGGTCTCCTCCAGCACCGACAGCACCTCGTCGGCAATCTGACGGGCAGGACGGCGAAGCACCTCGAAGATCTCGGCGGACATCACCTCCACCTGCCTGGGCATACCGGTCTTGGCATCACGGCCCTTGACGGTCATGCCCACATTGTCATTGCGGGGATAGACGCAGCCGATTTGAATTTTCACATCCTCTGCCGTGACCTGGCCGATGATGATGCCATGGGTGCGGCGGATATAGCGGCCGATGGCCTCGTCAAAGGCATCCCCGGCTATCTTGATCGAGGCGGACACAGCCACGCCGTTCATGCTCAGCACCGCCACATCGGTGGTGCCGCTGCCGATATTCACCACCATCTGCCCGCTCGGCCCCTTGATATCCAGCCCGGCGCCCAGGGCAGCGGCCAGGGGTTCTTCGATGAGGTAGACCCGCCGTGCGCCGGCATCGGAGGCGGCGTTGATAATGGTGCGCTCCTCCACCTCGGTCACATCGCTGGGCACGGTGATGACCACCCGGGGCTTGGGGGCAAAAACCGAGCCTTTATTGGTCTCCCGGAACAGGGTTTGCAGCATTTTCACAGTCATCTCATGGTCGGAGATCACGCCGCCCTTCAGCGGGTGCATGGCCACCACATTCCCCGGCGTTCTGCCCAGCATATTCCGGGCCGCCGAGCCGACCTGCAGAATTTTGCCGGTGTTCTTGTCCATGGCCACCACGGACGGCTCCCGGACGGTGATGCCCTCGTTTTCTACATAAACACGGACATTGGCAGTACCCAGGTCGATACCCAGGTCATTGGAGAAAAAATTCCATTTCATGATCATCACCTTGATTTTCCCTTACCTCTGGTCACGGCAACCGTGCCCAGAAAAATCTTGGACGCCCCGGCTGTGAGCAGCACACGGGCGCATTCACCGGCGGTTGCGCCGGTGGTTACCACATCGTCCAGCAGCAGGATCCGTTTTCCCGCCAGCAGTTCCTTGTTGACGGCCTTATAGGCCCCAAGCACATTGGCCCGCCGCTCCGCCTGGCCGGAAATGCCGGATTGGGGCGGATTGTTGCGGCACTTCCTCAGCAGCCGCACCGGCTTGCAGCCCAGTTCCCTGCCCACAGCCTGAGCCAGCAGGGCCACCTGATCGTAGCCCCGGCGGAGGATCCGAAGCCTTGCCGTAGGCACCCAGGTGAGCAGGTCAAACTCCTCCGGCAGCTCCTGCTGCAGGCGCAGGGCAAGCAGGCGGCCGTAGCTGCCGGCATAGCCCCTGGCGCCGTGGAACTTGTAGCGCAGGATACTGCCCCGCACCGCCCCTTCATAATACCAGATGGAAGCCCGGCTGTCAATAAAAGGAACGGTTCTTTTATCAAAATGGCACTCCGGGCTGTCTGCCCGGCAGGCGTGGCAGAGATCGGTTTCCGCCCGCTCCAGCACCCGGCGGCACAGCACGCATTTCGGCGGAAACAGCAGCCGCCCCAGACGGTCCATCATGCCGGATCCTCCTGCAAGCGGAGCTTCAGGCCGGAATAGCGGCGGTTCTTTTTGGCGTTTGCCGTCATGTCCGCCACGGTCTCCTGCCGCCCCACAATGATCAGCAGCTCCCTGGCCCTGGTGATGGCGGTGTACAGCACGCTGCGGCTGAGCAGGTACGGCGAGCCGTTCCAGGCGCACAGGATCACCGCCCGGTACTCGCTGCCCTGGCTTTTATGGACGGTCATGGCATAGGCCGGCTCCAGCTCGGTCATCTGGGTGAAGTCGTAGTCCGCCTCCCGATCGTCGAACACCACGCTGATGCTCTGGGCCTGGAGGTCGATCCGGGACACGGTGCCCACATCGCCGTTGAAAATGCCCGTCCCCACGGCGCTGCCGTCGCATTTTTT
Source organism: uncultured Oscillospiraceae bacterium (assembly GCA_964383485.1). Classification (GTDB taxonomy): domain Bacteria; phylum Bacillota; class Clostridia; order Oscillospirales; family Oscillospiraceae; genus Faecousia. Next base: position 5,602 of record CAYLHM010000057.1, on the reverse strand, counting down.
CCACATAATATCATAGTTGTTGCGGATCTGCATCACCCGGTCGCCCTCCCGGAACAGGAAGCTGCCGAACTGCTTCTCCCGCTTGTTGGGGGCGGGCGGGTTCAGCACCTGCTGCAAGGCCCGGTTCAGAGCCACGGTGCCCACGCCGCCCTTGCGGGTGGGAGAAAGCACCTGGATCTGGTCGGCAGGAATGCCCATATGGTTCGGCAGACGGCTGGCGCACAGGCCGGTGACCGTCTGGCTCAGCTCCTGCTCGGAGCGGCATGGCAGGAAGAAAAAATCGCTTTTCACATTCCGAAGCTCCGGCATTTCTCCGTGGTTGACCCGGTGGGCGTTCATCACGATCAGGCTCTGCCGGGCCTGGCGGAAGATCTCCGTCAGCCGAACGGCGGGCAGCACGCCGCTGCGCAGCATATCCCCAAAGGGGTAGCCCGGCCCCACGGGAGGAAGCTGATCCGGGTCCCCCACAAAAATCAGCCGTTTCCCCGCCGGAATGGCCCGGAGCAGACTGTCCAGCAGCAGCACATCCACCATGGACATCTCGTCCACGATCACCGCATCCGCTTTCAGGGGATTGGCGGCATCCCTTGCAAAGTACATCTTCCCGGTAGACGGGTCGATGCCCGCCTCCAGCAGCCGGTGAATGGTGGAGGCATCCTGGCCGGTGACCTCCGTCAGCCGCTTGGCCGCCCGGCCGGTGGGAGCCGCCAGCACACAGTGAAGCTGCATCTGCCCCAAAAGGGACAAAATACCTTTTAATATCGTCGTTTTGCCGGTGCCGGGGCCGCCGGTGATCAGCAATATCCCGGAGGTGGCCGCCCGGCGAATGGCCTGCTCCTGCTGCCGGGAGTACTCCAGGCCGCTCTCCTGGGCCACCTGGCGCATCAGCTTGTCCAATCCCTTCGGCTCCGGAAATTCCAGCAGGGCGCTGCTGCGCATCCGATTTGAAATGTACACCTCCGCCTCATAAAGCCGGGGAAGATACAGCACTGCGATCCCCGCCAGGGTGTCCCGCACCAGCTGCTGCCCCTCCAGAAGGGCCTCGGTCTGCCGCTGCACCTTTTCCGGCTCCACGCTGAGCATCTGCGCCGTGACTGCCGTCAGCTTGTCCTCCGGCAGGAAGCTGTGTCCCGCCGTGAGGTTATAATTCAGTTCAAATAAAATGCCCGCCCGGATCCGCCGGGGATCGTCCCCTGCCACGCCCAGCTCGATGGCGAAGCGATCCACCGCCTCAAAGGGTGCATCCAGGTCCTCGTCCATGAGCAGGTAGGGGTCATCGTATAACATCTCCACGGCGCCCTCGCCGTACAGCTTGTACACCTGCACGGCCAGCTCCGCCGGGAGCTGGTGCTGGGCAAAAAACTCCATGAGCTGGCGCATCCCCACCCGGACCCGAAATTCCTCCCCGATGGCACGGGCCTTGGCCGGGGTGATGCCCGGCACCTCCGCCAGCCGCCCCGGCTCCCGCTCCATGACGGCCAGGGTCTGATCGCCGAAATGCTCCACGATCCGGGCCGCCGTCTTGGGGCCGATGCCCTTGATGATCCGGCTGGACAGGTAGCGCAGGATCTCGCTGCTGCTCTGGGGCATGAGCCGCTCTAAAAATTCCGCCTCGAACTGGCGGCCAAAGCTGGGGTGATTGCTCCACCTGCCGGTGACCATGAGCCGCTCGCCCACGGCTGGGGCGGGAATGGTGCCCACCACGGTCACATTCTGCCCGCCGCCCAAATCCACCCGGAGTACGGCATAGCCATTGTCATAATTCTGAAACACCACGGCGCTGATGGCGCCCTGAATAATCTCCAGTTCCTGTTCGCTCAAGCTCCCGACACTCCACTTCCGGCCCGGCGGGCCACGCTTTTCCTCTATTTTACTATATTTTCCCCGGCTTGAAAAGACCTTTTTTAATCTTTTTTCCAAACCGTTTTCAGAGGTCAAAAATATTTAACAAAAATTTAGGCAATTTCAGCAAAATGACCATTGCGCATTCCGGGACTTTCGAGTATAATATATAAGGGATAAGATTAAATTCAGCGAATGTAGGAGCTTGGACACATGAAGGATCTCAGTCTTTTGGTATGGCTGACCCAGCTGGGGCTGTCGGTAGGCGTTCCCCTGGCGCTGTTCATCGGACTGGCCCTGTGGCTGCGGGATCAGTGCCACTGGGGCGGCTGGGTGCTGTGGGTCGGGGTGATCCTGGGCCTGCTGACGGCGGCCGACGGCTTCCGCAGCTCCATCAAGGCCATGGAGCGCCTGGCCAAGGACAAGGACGAGGACGATCCCCCCGCCTCCTTTAACGAACACGACTGATCCCGGAGGTTCCCATGGAAGCGAAAAAATTTGTATTACAGCAGACCGGCATCGTGGCCCTGGGGCAGTTGGTCTGCTGCGGCGTGATGATCGGCGTGTTTGCCCTGCTCCACCGGCTGGACGGCTCGGTGTGGCTGGGAGCGGCCATCGGCGGCGTGCTGGCCACGGCCAATTTTCTGTTCATGGCGATTTTTGCCAGCCTGGCGGCGGACAAGGCCACAGCCCAGGATGTAAAGGGCGGGCAGGCTTTGATCCACCGCTCCTACCTGATCCGTTACCTGGTTCTGTTCGTTTTGCTGTTTGCAGCAGCCAAAAGCGGCCTGTGCAATGTATTTGCCCTGGTGCTGCCCCTGCTGTTCGTCCGCCCCACCATCAGCATTGGGGAATTTTTCAGAAAGAAGGATGATGAAGCCCCATGAATGTCAATGTCAACGGCCCATATATCTATTTTAACATTCCCATCTTCGGCGGCATTCCCTTTACCCAAACCACGCTGTCGCTGATCGTCGTGACCCTGGTGCTGGGCATCGGCTCCTGGCTTCTGGGCCGCAACCTGAAAAAGCGGCCGGGCAAGCTCCAGGTGCTGGTGGAAAAGGGCGTGTCCATGCTCCAAAACCTGGTGTGCAGCAGCATGGGCGAGCATAATGTCCACTGGACGCCCTACATCGGCACCATCTTCCTGTCGTCCATCTGCGGCTCCCTCATCGGCACCACGGGCTTCCTGCGCTCCACCACCGCCGACCTGAGCGTACCCCTGGTGTGGGCGCTGATGACCACCGCCATCATCTGGTATAACAACATCAAAAACAACGGCTTTCTGGGCTGGCTGAAGGGCTTCACCGAGCCGGTGGCGCTGATGACCCCCATGAATATCGTGTCCGAGATCGCCCAGCCCATCTCCATGGCCTTCCGTCACTTCGGCAATGTGGCCGGCGGCGGCGTGATCACCAGCATTCTCTACACCGCCCTGAGCCTGGCCTCCAGCGCCCTCATTGGCCTGATCGCCTCCAGCGTGGTGCTGCCCATCCTCGTTCTGGCCCTGGGCGGCCTGCTCCTGGGGCTGGGCCTGAAGCGGAAGAAACGGTTTCAGTGGATCACAGGCACCGTGCTGCTGGTGCTGGGGCTGTTCGGCCTGCTGCAATACCTCGGCCTGCTCAGCGGCATTCCCATTCTGGAATTTGGCATTCCGGCGGTGCTGTCGGTGTATTTCGACTTCTTCTCCGGCTTTATTCAGGCCTTTGTGTTCAGCCTGCTGAGCATGGTCTATATCGGGGCCTCCTGCCCCCCGCCCCAGGAAAAGGCGGAATAAATTCTTCGGTCAAGGGCCGTAAAAAAGGTCATTGCGAACCAGCCCGCTGATCCGGTGTGCGCTGCTGTGCGGAATGATGCAAGCCTTTTTATCGCCCAGTTGATAAACATTCAAAAATTTTATTTTGGAGGAACATTTTATGGAACACGCAATTATCAAAGCTGCCTGCGCCATCGGCGCCGGTCTGTGTATGGGTCTGGGCGCTATCGGCCCCGCTCTTGGCGAAGGCAACGCCGTTGGCAAGGCCCTGGAGGGCATGGCCCGTCAGCCCGAAGCCGCCAGCACCCTGCGGAGCAACATGATCCTGGGCTGCGGCATCACCGAGACCACCGGTATCTACTCCCTGCTGATCTCCTTCCTGATCCTGTTTGCGGTAAACTAAAGGCGGAAAGGAGCAACTCAAATGGGATATGAGAGCTTTTTGGGCGTCAATCCCTGGGATGCGCTGTTCACGCTGCTCAACACCATTGCCCTGTTTCTGGTGATGAAGAAATTCCTGTTCGTGCCGGTGATGAAGATGATCCGGGAGCGCCAGCAGGAGATCGACGATCTGTACCGCAAGGCCGGCGAGGCCAAGGATCAGGCCCAGGCGCTGGAGGCGGAATACAGCCAGAAGCTGTCGGCCGCCCAGCAGACCGGCGAGCAGATCCTGCGGGATGCGGTGAGCCGGGGCCAGAGCCGGGAGGAGGAAATTCTCCGCCAGGCCAACGCCCAGGCCGATGCCATCCGCAGCAAGGCCAGCGCCGACATCGCCAGGGAGAAGAAGCAGGCCATCAACGATGCCAAGGACGAGATCTCCGGCATGGCCGTGGCCATCGCAGAGAAGGTCGTTGGCAGGCAGATGAACGATGCCGACCAGAACAAGCTGGTGGACGAGTTTATCCGTGGACTGGGTGACGAGCTATGACCCAGATCGGCAGCACCTATGGCACGGCCCTTTTCCAGCTTGCCCAGTCAGAGCAGCTGACGGCGGACATTTTGCAGGAGCTGCACGCTCTGGATACCGCTTTCAGCCGGGAGCCGGATTTTGTAAAGCTGCTGAGCAGCCACAACCTGAGCAAGCAGGAGCGCTGCGACATTGTGGAGCGCAGTTTTTGCGGAAAACTCCATGAATATACCCTGAATTTTCTGAAAATTCTGACGGAAAAGGGCTATATGCGCCATTTTTCCGCCTGCTGTGCCGCCTACGAGGCCCAGTACAACGCCGACCACGGCATTCTGCCCGTGCAGGCGGTGACGGCGGTGCCCCTGACGGCGGAGCAGATGGGCCGGCTCAGCGAGAAGCTCGCCAAGCTCAGCGGCAAGGAAATTCAGCTAACAAACCGGGTGGATCCCCGGTGCCTGGGCGGTGTGCGCCTGGACTACGACGGCAAGCGGCTGGACGGCACCGTGGCCCACCGGCTGGAAGATGTCCGCAGCCTGCTGAAAAACACCGTACTTTGAGGAAAGTAGGGACAGTATGGAACTAAAACCCGAAGAAATTACGAAAATTATTCGTGCCCAGATCAAGAATTACGCCAATAAAATGGAGTCCAGCGAAACCGGCGTGGTGATTTTGGTAGGCGACGGCATTGCCAAGGTCAGCGGCCTGGACAACTGCATGGCCGGCGAGCTGGTGGAATTTCCCAACGGCGCCTACGGCATGGCCCAAAATCTGGAGGAGGAAACCGTTTCTCTGGTCATTCTGGGCAGCGACCAGGGCATTAAAGAGGGTGACACCGTGAAGCGGACGGGCCGTGTGGTGTCCGCCCCGGTGGGCAAGGGCCTCATCGGCCGTGTGGTGGATGCCCTGGGCCAGCCCATCGACGGCAAAGGCCCCATTGAGGCCGAGAGCTATCGCCCCATTGAAATGCCCGCCCCCGGCATCATCGAGCGCCACCATGTGAACAAGCCCCTGCAAACGGGCATCAAGGCCATCGACTCCATGATCCCCATTGGCCGGGGCCAGCGGGAGCTGATCATCGGCGACCGGCAGACCGGCAA
>CAYLHM010000056.1:0-7903 GCA_964383485.1 uncultured Oscillospiraceae bacterium | reverse complement strand
GCGGCCGGAGAAGATCTCTTTTAGGCAGATGCGCTTTGATGGGCGCTAAAGGGAAATAACCCCATCGAATTTTGAAAGAAACGCTTCGCTTCGATCGTGCGTGATGACGATGCGCATGGTGTCCGTTTTGCTGAAGATAAAGCCATGAATGATGCTTGTATTCTCCGGGTCTAAGCCGGTTGTCGGCTCATCCAATATCATGATCGGCTTTTTCATGCGCACCGCCCGTGCAATATTGATCCGCTGCCGTTCTCCCCCGGAGATCTTCTCGCCAAAGTCACCCAGCTTCTGATCCCCGACCTGTTCTGCCAGCTTTTCCAAATTCAGCGAGGCCAGAAGCTGCCGATATTCCGGGGAATCGGCCGCCGGGCAGCCGCTGAACATCGTAATGTTTTCATACAGCGAGGCGTTGAACAAATATGCGCTTTGGTCAACCACGCATATGTTTTGATACAGCACATCTTCGGGAATGGATCGGATATCCTGATCGCCTATTAAAATTTTGCCCGAATAATCCCCGTAATACTTCAGCAGCAGCTTTGTCAGCGTTGATTTGCCGCACCCGCTTTCTCCAATGATCGCATAGGCTTTACCCTGCTGAAATGTATAGCTGAACCCGTCGATCAGCTTGCGCTGGTCAAAGGAAAAGCAAACATTCTGATATGTAATGTCGCCAGGTGCAAGGCCGGTGCTTTCCGTTTCGTCGGCCGTATTCGATTCATTTTTGATTTTCTCACGAATATCCTTCGTTGCCCGGATCTCAACAACATACGCAATGATATTCGAGAAAGCGTTTGAAAGCGTTGCAAAGTAGCTTTGTGCCGCGATCATCATGACGGCATTGAGCTTCCCGCAAATGACCAGGTAACCGCCTACGCCCACGCCAAGGAGCACATTCAAAGCAGCAAATGTATAAAAAGCCTGCATACTCATGTTTTGGACAAATGCGTATCGGCTGGCTGCTTTGCGCTTCGCAACAGAAAAAAGGTCAAATCGCTTTTCGGCACTGGCCTCTGAATTGGATGTGCGAATGACCTCATAACCGCTGATCGTTTCCTGCAGGACACCGGCATACTGTTCGGATGCTTCCGAGTGCCGGTTTTTCGCTTTCCGGGAAACGGAAGTAAACAGATCGTTGGTCAGAACCGGGATCAAGGCGAGAACAATGCCTGTCAGAAAAAGCCACGGGTTCAGTTTACATAACATGAAAGCGGATGAAACACCGTTAGAAACCCAACTGACAATCAACAGCTTCTTCATCAAATAATCGCCCCGGTATGTGTCAATGTCCGAGGTGAGAAGATTAAAATAATAGGCGTCATCCTTTGCACGAAATTTTGGGACCGCTCTGTGTAAAATCGAGTGCAAAATAGATTTCTTGGTTTGGATCTCGATTTTACTGATATAAGCCAGGCGCGCTTTATTATTCAGGTACTCGATCACCAGCAGGGCCATGACGGAACCCGCTGCAATGACCAGAGAGAGAACCATTTTTGTCAAATTGCCATTTTGCGCTTCCTGTAAAATAACTGCGCTGTAATAAACCTTGATCGAGGACACCACTGCATCAAGGACATACAGCAAGCAGGTAATGAGCAGTAAAACCTCGTGCCTGTATCTTTTTCTCACATCATTGACCTCCATTAAATGTGCGCCAGGTTTGACCTCGGCGCACATTTTTTACCTTTTGTTGCTTACTTCTTGGCCTTCTGGGGCGTTTGCTCCTTATGCAGCCGCTTTTGCAGCCAGTCCTTGCCGTCCACAAAGCGGGACACGATGAAGCTCGCCACATAGTCCCCTGCGGCATTGACCATGGTGGCGGGCGGGTCGACCAGCTCGCCGATGGCCAGGGCAATGGGGTAGGCCACGCTCAGGTGGCTGGGGAAGAACAGGGAGCAGAGCACCAGCTCGCCGGTGCCGCCGCCGCCGGGAATGCCGGACATGGCCACACTGGACAGCACGGCCACCACGATGGCTACGATGGCCTTGCCGGTGCCGAAGTCCAGGCCGAACATACCGAACAGGAACGCCACCTTGATGATGGCGCTGATGCAGGAGCCGTCCATGTTCATGGTGGCGCCCAGAGGCAGGACGATCTCGCTGACATCCTTGGAAATGCCCGTATCCTCGGCCACCTCCATATTGGTGGGAATGGTCGCTACGCTGGAGCAGGTGCCGAAGCTCACGGCCGCAGGCTTAAACAAATTCTTGAACATGACCTTGACCGCACCCTTGCCGCCGCCGAAGCGGGCATACAGGGGGAAGAACAGGAACATATAGGCGAAGGAAACCACATAGTACAGGATAATGGCCCGGGCATAGTTGCTCACAAAGTCGTCGCCGTGGGTGGCAACCAGGGAGGCAAAGAAGCCGAAGAAGCCGATGGGGGCGTAGTAGGTGACCAGCTTGATGACCTTCATCAGCACATTGGTCAGATCCGCCAGGATTTTGGCGGTCGTGGTCTCGGCGCCGCCGGCCATCTGCACGCCAAAGCCAAAAATCAGGCCCGCAATAATCAGGGGCAGAATGGCCTTGCGGCTCCACAGCTCGGTGAAGTCCGGCTTGGTCAGGAAGTTGACCACCAAGGTCGCCACGCTGATGGGCTCGGCCTCGGTTTCCTCATACTTCGGCTCGCCGATGTAGATGGGGAAGACGCGCACGATGATGTACATAACCACAGCGGCGATGGCGGAGGTGACCAGGAAGGTCAGCACCGTGGTGCCCATGATTTTGCCGGCCTTTTTCACCGAACGCGTATTGGCAACGGCGGAGGCGATGGAGCAGAACACCATGGGAACCACCACGCAGAACATCATGTTGGTGAAGATGGTGCCCAGCGGCTCCAGGGCGACGGCGCCGCCGTTGGGCCACACAAAGCCCGTGACGATACCGGCCACGATGCCCAGGATCATGGTACACAGGAACCAGTTGTTTTTGAAGAATGTTTTCATAAGGCTCAGTTTCTCCTTGCTTTTTATTTTCGATGAACATTATATCATTTATTTTTCACAAAGAGAATTGCAAGGAATGCTTGAAACATCGCAAAAAGTGCTGTATAATGGGAACAAATGATTTCAAGGAGGGCTTGCCATGGCCACAGCCGGCATCCGTGAGGGCTATCTGCACGAAAATTATCACTACTTCCACCTGCGGGACACGGCGGGGCAGGAGCGGGATTTCCACTTCCACGAGTTTTGCAAGGTGGTTCTGCTCCTGTCCGGCCGGGTGGACTATCTGCTGGAGGACAGCAGCTACCGCCTGCGCCCCTGGGATGTGCTGCTGGTGAACCATCACACCATTCACAAGGCCGTGATCGACCAGAGCCAGACCTACGACCGGGTGATCCTGTACCTGGACGGGGGCTATGCCGAGCGGGTCATGCCCGGCGCCGGGCTGATGGGCTGCTTTTCCCTGGCCGACCGGCAGAACAGCCACCTGCTCACCCCCGGCCCGGAGGAGCGGCGGCAGCTCCGGGGGCTGGTGGAGGCCCTGGATCAAAGCAGCAGCGACCAGGCCTTTGGCGCCCAGGCTCTGCGGGATACGCTGGTGCTTCAGCTTTTGGTTTACCTGGGCCGCATGACGGCGCAGGCGCTGCCCTGCCGCCCCACGGAGCGTGCCCACGATCCCAAGGTGGCGGCTGCGCTGTCGTACATCAACGAGCATTTGGCCGAGGAGCTGACGGTGGAAACTCTGGCGGAGGAGGTTTACCTGAGCAAGTACCATTTTATGCGCCTGTTCCGGGCGGATACGGGCAGCACGGTTCATGGCTATATCCGCCAGAAACGGCTGATGTATGCCTCCCGGCTGATCCGGGAGGGGGTGCCGGCCAACAGGGCCGCCGCAGACAGCGGATTTGCGGACTATTCCAGCTTCCACCGGGCCTTCCGGGACCTGTTCGGCATCTCCCCGGGGCAGCTGAAAAAGCGGTAGGATTGTGCAAAATACACAAATACTTTTGGATTACGATGCACATATTTATAGATTTTTTGGATCCACCTTGACAATATGTAACGCTCACGGTATAGTATTTATGTGCGCACGGAGAGAATTTCTCATTATATATCCAACCATAGGAGGTATGCCTTATGTTTTACTACACATTCCTGTATTTCCTGGCGGCGGCGGTGATTTGTCTGGCGCTTTCCATTCTGTCCATCTGGGTGCCCAAAAACCGGAAGCGGGGCCGGGTGCTGGCAGGGATCGCCGGTGGACTGACTTTGGCCTTTCTGCTGGGTGCATTCTTTGCCTATCAGAACCGGGGCGAGGAAAATTTCGCCCACTATGACCGCATCATGTCCTCGGAGCAGATCACTGCCATCACCGGCGACCAGCGGCGGTCGGTTTCTCTGGAGCTGGATCCGGAGGGAAAATACCTCCTGACGAATTTGGAGGATCGGCCAGTCTATGCCCAGGAGGAGGATATCCGGGAGCTTTGCCAGGTGGAGTTCGTCAAGTCCGGCAAGTCCGGCTCGGTGACGCTCCGCTTCTGTGAGCTTGAAAACCCCGGAGATTATGCGGAATATGCCGCCTTTGAGTATGAGGGGAAGTATTACTGCTTCCTGTCGGAGAAGCTCCTGTATAAAAATGCCTTTTATCTGTTCAACGCAGACTACGCTGCCCTGCTCATTGAGGCCCTGTTGACCTGATTGATCCGGCTCCCTATGGGAAGGATCTGCGGGGATCGCCTCCTTCCGGCGGGAGACCGGCAAAAATAGGGATTGACAAAGGCGGGGGCATTCGGCTATAATAATGTAGAATAGCGTAAATGCGATGAAAGGGAGCGTACCCGGCCGGTCGCCTTCAGAGAGCCTCGGTTCGGTGAGACGGGGCAGGCCGATCCCCGGCGAACATGGCCCCGGAGCAGAGCCGTCGAATCAGTAGGCGGTTCCGGCTGCGCCCGTTACAGCGCCTGCAAGGCAGAGCGATCTGCGAACCAAGGTGGTACCGTGTCAATTTTTGTCGCCCTTGAAGCAATTCAGGGGCGATTTGTCTTTGAAGGAGAGATGACCATGTCTGAAAAGAAACCCTACTATATTTCCACGGCGATTGCCTACACCTCCGCCAAGCCCCACATCGGCAACACCTATGAAATCGTGCTGGCGGATGCCATCGCCCGCTACAAGCGCCAGGCCGGCTTCGATGTGTACTTCCAGACCGGCACCGATGAGCACGGCCAGAAGATCCAGCAAAAGGCCGAAGCCGCCGGGATCACCCCCCAGGAATATGTGGATCGGGTCAGCGGCCAGATCAAGGGCATCTGGGACCTGATGAACACCACCTACGACCGCTTCGTGCGCACCACCGACCCGGAGCATCAGACCAAGGTGCAAAAGATTTTCACCAAAATGTATGAAAAAGGGGACATCTACAAGGGCAAGTATGTGGGCAAATACTGCACCCCCTGCGAGAGCTTCTGGACAGAGAGCCAGCTTGTGGACGGCAAATGCCCCGACTGCGGCCGGGAGTGCGTGGATGCCGAGGAAGAGGCCTATTTCTTCCGCATGAGCAAGTATGCCGACCGGCTCATGGAGCATATCCAGCAGCACCCGGAATTTATCCAGCCGGAAAGCCGGAAAAACGAGATGATCAACAACTTCCTGAAGCCGGGACTTCAGGATCTGTGCGTGTCCCGTACCAGCTTCACCTGGGGCATTCCCGTGGAATTTGACCCGGGCCATGTGACCTATGTGTGGCTGGATGCCCTGAGCAACTATATCACCTTCTGCGGCTATGACCCCGACGGCAACCACAGTGAGCATTATAAAAAATTCTGGCCTGCGGATCTGCACCTGATCGGCAAGGACATTGTGCGCTTCCACACCATTTACTGGCCCATTTTCCTGATGAGCCTGGGCGAGCCCCTGCCCAAGCAGGTGTTCGGCCACCCCTGGCTGCTGGTCAAGGGCGATAAAATGTCCAAGAGCCTGGGCAATGTGATCTATGCGGACGATCTGGTGGAGCTGTTCGGCGTGGATACCGTGCGCTACTTCGTGCTGCACGAGATCCCCTTCGCTGCCGACGGCATCATGACCTACGAGCTGATCATCGAGCGGGTGAACAGCGAGCTGGCCAACATTCTGGGCAACCTGGTGAACCGCACCGTGGCCATGAACAACAAGTATTTTGACGGCGTGATCCAGGCGCCCAAGGCCCCGGACGAGTTGGACGAGTCCCTGAAAAGCATCGCCCTGGCCATGCCCGGCAAGGTGGCGGAAAAAATGGACGGGCTGAAGGTGGCAGATGCCATCGACGAAATTTTCGTACTGCTGCGCCGGGCCAACAAATATATTGACGAGACCTCCCCCTGGATCCTGGCCAAGCAGGAGGAAACCAAGACCCGCCTGGGCACGGTGCTGTACAACCTGCTGGAGGCCATCCGCTTTGCCGCCATCGCCCTGGAGCCGTTCCTGCCCGATACCTCCCGGCGCATTCTGGCCCAGCTGAACACGGAAAACGGCGGACTGGAGAGCCTGGAGCAGTTTGGCGCCCTGGTTCCCGGAACCAAGGTCGGGCCTGGAGAAATTTTGTTCGCCCGTCTGGATCCGGCGAAGAAAATGGAGGAGATCAACGCCTACAACGCCGCCAAGTATCCCCAGCCGGAGGAGCTGCCCCTGGCGGAAGCCAAGCCGGAGATCGCCTTTGACGATTTTGAAAAGCTGGATATGACGGTGGTCAAGGTGCTGACCTGCGAAAAGGTGAAAAAGAGCGAAAAACTCCTGAAATTCACCCTGGACGACGGCACGGGCACCCCCCGGACGATCCTCTCCGGCATTGCCAAGTTCTACCAGCCGGAGGAGCTGGTGGGCAAGACCCTGGTGGCCGTGACCAACCTGGCCCCCCGGAAGATGATGGGCCAGCTGAGCTGCGGGATGCTGCTCAGCGCCGAGCGTGGGGACAAGCTGCACCTGGTGATGCTGGACGATAAGATCCCCGCCGGCAGCAGACTGGTGTAGACCGGGCTAAGCGGACAGACGGCATGGAGCAAAGCGAGGATTATCGGCACTGCACCCTCTGCCCCAGGCAGTGCGGCGTGGATCGCAGCGCCGGGGAGCGGGGCTTTTGCGGCTGCCCGGATACCGCCCTGGTGGCCAGAACCATGCTCCACCACTGGGAGGAGCCGGCCCTTGCCGGGGAGGGCGGCAGCGGTGCCATTTTCTTCGGCGGGTGCAGCCTGGGCTGCCGCTACTGCCAGAACCGGGCCATCAGCGCCGGGCCGGCGGGTCGGGCCACCGATGCTGCCGGGCTTCGCCGCATGATGGACGATCTCATTGCCCAGGGGGCGGAAAATATCGACCTGGTGACTCCCGGCCATTTCCTGCCCACCGTTCTCCCTGCCCTGCAGCCCAAGCTGCCGGTGCCGGTGGTGTACAACTGCGGCGGCTATGAGCGAGGGGAGAGCCTTCGCCGGCTGGAGGGGCTGGTGGACATCTACCTGCCCGACCTGAAATATGCCGACAGCGCCCTGGCCCAGACCCTTTCCGGGGCGGCGGACTACTTCCCGGTGGCGGCAAACGCCATTTTGGAGATGTACCGCCAGACCGGCCCGGCCCGGTGGTCGGGGGAGCGGCTCCTCAGCGGAGTGGTGATCCGGCATCTGATTTTGCCTGGGCATATTGAAAATTCCCTAAAGGTTCTGGATTGGATCGGGGAGCATTTTGCCCCGGGCCAGGTGCTGGTGAGCCTGATGCGGCAGTACACCCCCATGGGCGGCCTGGCATCGCCCTTTGACCGGCGGATCACCGACCGGGAATACGATGCTGTCCTGAGCTGGATGTACCTGAACGGGCTCCAGGGCTTCACCCAGGAGGCCGGTGCCGCCGACGAGAGATTTATCCCGGATTTTGGCTGAAAAATGTAAAAATTTTTCTTGACAAATGGTTTCATTGCGTATATAATAAACAAG
>CAYLHM010000055.1:0-8118 GCA_964383485.1 uncultured Oscillospiraceae bacterium | reverse complement strand
CCGTTGGTGGAGAAGCTCAGCATGGCAACCTTGGGGTCGATGCCAAAGACCTGGGCGGTCTTGGCGGTTTCGATGGCCACCTCGGCCAGCTTCTGGGCGGCGGTCAGCACCACATTGCCGTCTTTGTCCAGGGTATCCTCATAGCTCAGGTTGATGGCGCAGTCGCCCATGGCCAGCTTCTCGTCGCCCCGCACCAGAATGAAGCAGGAGGACACCAGATGGGAGCCCTTGCGGGTCTTGACGATTTGCAGAGCGGGACGGACGGTATCGGCCGTGGAGTAGGTTGCGCCGCCCAGCAGCGCATCGGCATAGCCCAGCTTCACCAGCATGGTGCCGAAGTAGTTGCCCTTCTTCAGCAGCTCCCGGCACTGCTCCTCGGTCATTTTGCCCTTGCGCAGCTCCACCATTTTGGCCACCATGGCGTCCATTTCCGGGTATGTAAGGGGGTCGATGATCTCAACGCCGTGGATATCATAGCCGCCCGCAGCGGCCTTGGCCTGGACCTCGTCCGCATTGCCGATGAGAATGGGGGTCAGGAAGCCGCCCTCCACCAGCCGGGCGGTGGCCTCCAGGATCCGCTCATCGTGGCCCTCGGTGAATACGATCTTCCGTTTGGTTGCCTTTAGAGTTTCGATCATTGCCTGAAACATATTCATCTCTCCTATTTTTTTCCGGGCATTGCCCAAATTTCTGATAATATTATTATACATCGAAAATGCTCCCTGCGCAAGAGCTTTCCATAGGAAACTCCGAAAAAATTAAACAATCCGTAAACATTCCAAGCGAACAGTTGAAATCCGGAAAAAATGCAATATAATAAGGATATTAAGAAATGTAAAGGTGATCGCTCTATGAATTGGTTCCAACGCTTGGGCGCAAAAATCTCCAACGCCCTCAGGCATTTTATGACGGGCCGCTACGGCACGGACAAGCTCAACACCTACCTGCTGGGCGCAGCGGTGGTGCTGTGCCTGCTGGCGATGGTTCTTCCCTGGGCAGCGGTGAGTCTGGTGCTGTCCGCCGCCACCTACGGGCTGATGTTTTGGGCGCTGTTCCGCTGCTTTTCCCGGAACACCTATAAGCGGTATGAGGAAAACCGGCGTTTTTTGCGGCGGCTGGATCGGATCAAGGATCGGAAGCATCGGTATTTCAACTGTCCCCGCTGCCGCCAGACCGTGCGGGTCCCCCGGGGCAAGGGCAAAATCAGCATCACCTGCCCCAAATGCGGGGAACGCTTCGAGCGAAAGACCTAAGGAAGCTCTGAATAAATCGTCTGCTGCGGAGCGCTTACGAGAAGCGGCGTAAAGAAGCTGCTTTTCCTTGCCGAATAACACTTATAAAAGCAAATGACCCACTATGACACTTTCCAAATGAAAGGTGCGATAGTGGGTTTTGCTATGCTCTCTGTAATGAAGGATCATGGACGATCCGCATCAAAAGGGGGCGGGGGCGATTTTCGCTTTATTCTACGGATTTCAGCGCCTCGGCCATGTTGATCTTATTCAGCTTGAAGTACAGGACAAAGTCCACCAGGCAGGCGGTGAGCATGGTCAGCAGAATGGACAGTATGTAGGAAACGGGCAGCAGCCTCGCCGGAAGCCACACCATATTCACCCGGATCTGGCTCATGACAAAGCTCAGCAGTCCGTACCCGCCAGCCAGACCCAGCAGGGAGCCGACCGCCGAAAGCAGCATATTTTCCTTGAACACATAGGCGGCGGATTCCGCATCGTTAAAGCCCAGCACCTTGATGGTGGCGATCTCCCGAATGCGCTCGTTGATGTTGATATTGGTCAGATTGTACAGCACGATCATCGCCAGCAAGCCGGCACAGATCAGCACGGTGATCACCACCAGATCCAGGGCATCCATCATCTTGTTCACCTGTTCCTCCAGATCCTGGCAGACGGTGACATTCATCACACCCTTTGCGGCCAGCATCTTGGTCGCAACCTCGTGGACATCCTGGCCCTGGGCCACATTCACATAGGCCATCTGCACCTGGGGCTGCTCGCCCCACTGCCCGGCAGCCGTGTCCTGCGTGGTGATCAGATAGTTATACACATAGTTGTCATACACGCCGGAAATGCGCAGGGTCAGCATTTGCAGATCGCCGCTGCGGAAGGTCACGGTATCTCCCGCACGGATCCCCAATTCCTCGGCGGCTCCGGCGGAGATCAGCGCCTCCCCCTCCTGGGGCATGGACAGCGGTTCCTCCCCGCAGTGGAAGTCCAGATGCTGCTCCAGATCGCTTCCGCCGGCCAGGAAGGTGATCTCCCGGCTGTGTCCGCCATAATCCACCTCGCCGCTGCTCTGGTAGAAAAAGCTCGTGGTGCAGGCGGCAAATTCCTGCCGAAAGCGCTCCTGGGCGGCTTCGTCCATACCGTCGGTAAAGCGCACCTCCAGGTCATACAGGGAAACCTCCGCAAACTGGTTCACGGCCACATCGGAAATGGAATCCCGAATGCCAAAGCCCGTGAGCAGCAGGGCCGTGCAGCCCCCAATGCCCACCAGCATCATCAGGAGCCGTTGACGATAGCGAACCGTATTGCGCAGCATCACCTTGTTCAAAAAGCGGATTTTATTCCAGAACGGCAGATACTCCAGGAAAATTTTCTTGCCGTTGGCAGGCGCTCTGGGGCGGATCAGCTCTGCCGGGACCTCCCGCAGACTTCTGCGGCAGCAGTACCAGGTGACTGCCAGGGTCACAGCGGTGTACACCGCAACCACGGCGGCGCACAGCCCCCAATTCAGGTGCAGCACCAGCTCCTGCTGGGGAACGGTCAAAATCAGCCCATAGGCACGCCACAAAATCACCGGGAATACCACAGAGCCGACCACCACGCCCAGGCCGCAGCCCAAAACTGCCGCAGACCCGGCATAGATCAGGTACTTGCCGATCACCTCGCCGTCGGTGTAGCCCAGAGCCTTCATGGTGCCGATCTGGGTGCGCTCCTCCTCCACCATGCGGGTCATGGTGGTGATGCACACCAGCGCGGCGATCAGCAGGAAAAAGGCGGGGAACACGGCGGAAATGCCCTCTACAATGTCCGAATTGTTGTCCAGGGCCAGGTAGCCCACATTGGCATTTCTGGTCAGGGCATAGACCTGGGGCTCCTCCAGGGTGTCCAGGGTGTGCCGGGCCTCGGTCAATTCCGCCAGGGCGCTGTCCAGCTCCGCCTGGGCATCGGCCAGCTCCGCCAGGGCATCCTCCTTTTCCTGCTCGTAGGTCTGCCGGGCCTCCCGGAGCTGGGCCTCGCCGTCGGCCAGGGCTTGTTTGCCCTCCTCCAGCTCCTTCCGCTTGGCTTCCAGCTCCCGCTGGCCGGCCTCCAGCTGCACGGTGCCGGCTTCAATTTCCGCTTCCGCCGATGCGAACTGACTGTCCAGCTCGGTTCGGCTGTTCTGAAGCTCCAAAAATCCCGTGTCAATGGCCGCCATGGCGGTATCCAGCTCCGATTTTGCCGCTTCCAGCGTTTGCTGCTGCGCCGCAAGCTCCTGGCGCTGCTGCCGGAGCTGCTCCAGCTGCTGGGTATAGGCTTCCTGGCTGTCCAGCAGCTCCTGCTCCTTCTGGATGTATTCCTGCTGCTTCTGGGTCAGCGCTTCCAGCTCCGCCTCCAGCCGGGCAACGGTTTCATCGTCCAGGCCCTGCTCCTTGGCCGTGTCCAGGGCCGTGCGGGCGGCCTCCAGGGCGGGGCCAAGGCTGCTGTTCAGGGACTGCACCAGTGTCAGGGCCGTGTCCAACTGCTGCAAGCCGCTTTCCAGCTGGGAAATGCCGGAATCCAGCTGCCCCAGGCCGCTTTCGATTTGCAGCAGACCGTCGTTGACCTGCTGCAGATTTTCGGATACGGTCTTGTAATTTTCCAGCAGATCGGCGTTGGCCTGGGCAAGCTGGGCGTATGCCTCCGCCTTGGACTGGGCCAGCAGACTGCGGGCATCTCCCAACTGGTCGGCGCTGTCTGACAGCAGCTCTTCCGCCGCCAGCAGCTCCGTTTCGCCGGTTTCCAGCAGGGCCTTCTGGTCTGCCAGGGTCTGTTCCCCGTCCAGCAGCTCCTGCTCCCCGGCGGCCAGCTGTTCCTCCGCCTCGGCTTTTCCGCTCTGATAATCCTCCAGGCCCTTGCTGTATTCCGCCATGCCGTCGGCATATTCCTGCTCGCCGGTGGTGCGCACATCCTCAAGGCGCTGGAGCGCCAGGGGCATCAGATCGGTTTCCAGCCGCTCCGCCATGTCGTCCATGGCATCGTCAAAGGCGGTGGTGTACACCGCATATTCCCCGGGCAGGGTGATGTGGATCTCCGTATAATAATCCGTGTCGAAGCTCTCCTTCGGCACATACAAAAAAGCCTGAACCGTGCCGTTCCCCAGGGTGGTGCTGCCCCGGGAGGTGTCCATGTACAGCGGTGTTGCCACATAGCCCACCACCGTATAGGTCTGCTCCGCCAGCATTTCCAGGGTGTCCTTGTCATTTTCTGCCGCCACGGTGAAGGTTTCCCCTAAAACGGCAGAGGTGGCATGGGCGCCGTCCGCCAGGCATTCGTTCGCCGCCTGGGGCATCCGGCCGGCCAGCAGATAGGGCTTGCTGAGGGTATCCGGGATGGAGTAGAGCTTGTAGACCCCGGACTGGGCCTCGTCCCCCAGGGTGCCCAGCACATCCACGCTGATGATGCCCTCCGCCGCCTCCACGCCGGAGAAGCCGGCGATTTCCGTGACCTGCTCCTGTGTCCAGCCATAGGTACTCAGCAGGCGCAGGTCGAACATATTCTGGCTGTCCATGTACTTCTGCCCGGTGGCCACCATATCGGACTTGGTGGTGCGCAGGCCCACAAAGATCCCTGCGCCCAGCGCAATAATGGCAACAATGGCAATGTAGCGGGTCAGGGAGCCGCCGATGGAACGGAACAGGTTTTTGACCAGAACTTTTTTCTTCATTACCATTCGATCTCCGAAATGTTTTGGGGGTTGGGATTGAGGGTCACCGAGGAAACCGTGCCGTTTTTCACCCGAATGACCCGGTCTGCCATGGCGGTCAATGCGCTGTTGTGGGTAATAATGATCACCGTCATGCCGGTTTTCCGGCCGGTATCCTGGAGGAGCTTCAAAATCGCCTTGCCGGTCTGATAGTCCAGGGCGCCGGTGGGCTCGTCGCACAGCAGCAGCTTGGGATTTTTAGCCATGGCTCTGGCGATGGCCACCCGCTGCTGCTCGCCGCCGGAAAGCTGGCTGGGGAAATTCTTCATACGCTCCGCCAGGCCCACATCCCGGAGGACCTCGGCGGCATCCAGGGGATCCTTGCAGATCTGATTGGCCAGCTCCACATTTTCCAGAGCGGTAAGGTTCCCAATGAGGTTGTAAAACTGAAAGACAAAGCCCACATCGTGGCGGCGGTAGGCGGTCAGGCTTTTCTTGCTCAGGCGGGAAATCTCCTGCCCGTCCAGGAACACCCGGCCGCTGGTCAGGGTGTCCATGCCGCCTAAAATGTTCAAAAGGGTGGTTTTCCCGGCGCCGGAGGGGCCGACGATCACCACCAGCTCCCCCTTTTCCACGGTAAAGGAGGTGTCGTGCAGGGCATGGATCTGCACCTCACCCATTTGATAGGTTTTGCAAACATTTTCAAATTCCACAAAGGCCACAGCTATTCCTCCCGGCGCTTCTGTTCAGTGCTATCAATGTAGCACAGTGCGCCGCAAATTTGGATAACAATTTGTGAATTTCAGGGCGCTGTTCACAGAAAGTTTTCATTTTCGCCGTAAAAAACGCTCCTGTTCACCCCTTCGTCTTGCCTGCGGCTGCGCAAATCCATAAAAAACGGCGCAGGAGATGTTCCCCTGCGCCGCTGTGTGTGGTTTATTCGTCGGCCTTGGCATCGGCAATGATCTTTGCCTGGTTGGCCTTGGGGACTTCCTCGTAACGCTCAAACTTCAGCGTGAAGCTGCCCCGGGCCTGGGTCATGGCCCGCAGGTCGGTGGCGTAGCTGCTCATCTCGGCCATGGGAACCTCGGCTTCGACAACGGTGTTGCCATCGGGATCGTGGCCCATACCCATGGGACGGCCCCGGCGCTTGCTCAGGTCGCCCATCACATCGCCCACATAGTCCTCCGGCACGGTGACGGCCAGGGAGCCAATGGGCTCCAGCAGGGTGGGCATGGCGTTGGGCATGGCCTCCTTAAAGGCCAGGATCGCAGCCAGCTTAAAGGCCATTTCATTGGAGTCCACAGGGTGGTAGGAGCCATCGTACAGGGTGGCTTTCAGGCCCACCATGGGATATCCGGCCAGAGGGCCTTTCTGGACGGCTTCCTGCAGGCCCTTTTCCACGGCAGGGTAGAAGTTCCGGGGCACGCTGCCGCCGAAGACCTCCTCGGCAAAAATCAGATCGTCCTGCTCGTCTTGCGGCTCGAAGCGCACCCACACATCGCCGAACTGGCCGGAGCCGCCGGTCTGCTTCTTGTGACGGCCGTGGGCCTCCACCTTTTTCTTGATGCGCTCCCGGTAGGCAACCTTTGCCGGGGACAGCACGGCCTCCACACCGAAACGGCTTTTCAGCTTGGACACCAGCACATCCAGCTGCTGATCGCCTGCGCCGGACAGCACCAGCTGATGGGTCTCGGCGTTGTTGACCAGGGTGAAGGAGGGATCCTCTTCATTCAGGCGGTTCAGGCCGGTGCCGACCTTATCCTCCTGGCCCTTGACCTTGGGAGCAATGGCCATGGAGTAGCAGGGGGGATTATAGGGAATGCCCTTGAGGGAGACGACCTTGCGGGGATCGCAGAGGGTATCGCCGGTCTTGACCCGATCCATCTTGCCGATGGCGCCGATGTCGCCGCAGCCCAGCTCCTTGACCTCTGTATTCTTCTTGCCGCACATGGTGTACAGCCGGCCCAGCTTCTCGGTATCGCCGGTGCGGGCATTCACCAGGGTGGTGTCGGAATTGATGGCGCCGGACAGCACCTTGATATAGGAATACTTTCCGTACTGATCGGACACGGTTTTCCACACGAAGGCAGAGGGCACACCGCCGGGAGAAACCACAAATTCCTCGGTGCTGCCGTCGGCCAGGGTGGCCTTGTGATAGTTGCCCTCCACAGGGTTGGGCAGCAGGTCGATGATGTAGTCCATGAGCATCAGGCTGCCCAGGCAGCTCACGGCAGAGCCGCACAACACGGGGTACATACTGTGATCGACCACGCCCTTATGCATACCCTTGATCATTTCGGCGTAGGTGAAGTCCTCGCCGCCGAAGAATTTCTCCATAAATTCCTCGCTGGTCTCGGCCACGGATTCCTTCAGCGCATCGTTAAATTCCTCGATAACGGGCAGCTTCTCGTCGGGCACATCGATCTCCACCCGCTTCAAATTCTTCATCTCATAGGCCCGCTTATTCAGCACATCAATGATGCCGGTGACCCGCTTGGCGCTGTCCCAGATGGGCACCACCAACGGGGCGATCTTATTGCCGTAGCGCGCCCGCAGGGCTTCAAAGGTTTCGTTGTAATCGGAATGATCCTCGTCTACCTTGGAAATGTAGATGAACCGGGGCATATTCCGCTCCTCGCAGTATTTCCAGGCTTTCTCAAAGCCCACGGTGATGCCGTCTTTGGCGGAGCATACCAGAATGGCAGCGTCGGCGGCACGGAGCGCCTCCATAACGGCGCCGGCAAAGTCGAAGCCGCCGGGCGTGTCCAGCAGGTTGATCTTCACATTGTGATAGACCAGGGGCACCACGGAAGTGGAGATGGAAATATGGCGGCGGATCTCCTCCGGATCGTAGTCGGATACGGTATTCCCATCGGCGTTGCGGCCCATGCGGTCGATCGCGCCGGTCATGTAGAGCAGGCTCTCTGCCAGAGCGGATTTGCCGCTTCCGCTATGGCCCAGCAGGCAGATGTTGCGAATGGCGTTGGCAGTGTACATGGTAAAATCTTCTCCTTTCAGGACGGGCCGGCCCCTTGCTGCTTCCGGTCTGGGTTCCGGCACCATACCCTGCTATTATACACGAAAATACACAGGATTTCAACGGCAAATTTTGTTGATTTGTTAAAATTTTATAAATACTACGAAAATACGCCCTCCCGTCCCCGGAAAACAGCCCTGATTTTTGGCAATATGCCGAATTTCTCCCGCCGC
>CAYLHM010000054.1:0-8594 GCA_964383485.1 uncultured Oscillospiraceae bacterium | reverse complement strand
TTTTTCAGTCCGTTTCTCCGTGCATACAGAGCCATGAGGTCGTTGACCCGCCCCGGCGATGCCCTTGCCATAACCGAAACCTCCATCCCGGTGTTACTATTTTTCACCACGCCGTCACAAACCGTTCACAAAAAGTTTTCCCTTCGCTCGACAGATCGTGCTATAATTTTTAATAATCGCTTGCGATGAATGGAGGAACCTGATGAGCCTGTTTCTGAAACTGTCCTTTCTGTTTTTCCTTGGCTCCACCGCCGGGTGGGTGTTGGAGCTGTTTTTCCGTCACTTCACCAGCAAAACCAGAGCTTGGGTAAATCCGGGCTTCTGTACCGGGCCTTATTTGCCGCTGTATGGCTTCGGCCTGTGCCTGATGTATTTGTTTGCCCTGCTTCCCCTTCCCAGCGGAGGCGGCAATGTGCTTCGCATCCTTGTCATGGCGGCAGGCGCTACGGCCCTGGAATACCTGGCGGGAATGATCGGCCTGAAATATTACCATGTCCGGCTATGGGACTATCGGAAACTGTGGGGGAATGTCCAGGGGCTGATCTGCCCCCTGTTTACTCTTTTCTGGGGCATCCTTGCGGCGGGGTACTATTTCCTGCTCCATCCCTATATTCTTAGAGCGCTGGACTGGCTTGCGGAAAATCTTGCCTTTTCCTTTGTCATCGGCCTGTTTTTTGGCGTTTTCCTGGTGGATGTGGCCCGCTCGGCCCAAATCATTGCCAAGCTGAAAGCGTTCGCTGAGGCAAACCAAGTGGTGGTTCGCTACGAGGCCATCAAGGAGCAGATCCGCACCGATGCGGCGAAGCGCCGGCAGAAGTACTACTTCTTCCACCCCTTCCGCTCCCAACGCAACCTTGCGGAACACCTGAAAGAGCTGCGCAGTTCCTTCGAGTCCATCCGCAAACGCAACAATTAGATCTTACGCACTTTACTCGGGAGGTGATTTCGTGAGTAACCTATACCGTGCCGGCATTGACATTGGCTCCACCACCGTCAAGCTGGTTATCTTAGATGACAACAACACAATTATTTTTGGGCAGTATGCCCGGCACCACGCAAAAACGCAGGAATCTCTGGCGCAGCTTTTGGTTCAGGCGTTGGACACCCTGGGCGTATGCCGCCTGAAGGTGAAGATCACTGGCTCTGGTGGCATCAATCTGGCGAAGGGGATGGGCGTGGGCTTCACCCAGGAAGTGGTGGCTGTGGCTACCGCCCTGCGCCAAACCGCACCCCAAACCGATGTGGCCATTGAGCTTGGAGGCGAGGATGCCAAGATCATTTACTTTACCGGCGGACTGGAAGAGCGGATGAACGGTGTCTGCGCCGGAGGCACCGGCTCCTTTATCGACCAGATGGCCTCCCTCCTTCAAACCGATGCCCAAGGATTAAACCGGGAGGCGGAACATTATCAGCAGATCTATCCCATTGCCGCCCGTTGCGGCGTGTTTGCCAAGACGGACATTCAGCCCCTCATTAACGAAGGGGCGTCCAAAGCGGATCTTGCCGCCTCCATTTTCCAAGCGGTGGTGAACCAGACCATTTCCGGCCTCGCCTGCGGCAAGCCCATTCGGGGAAATGTTGCATTCCTGGGCGGCCCCCTCCACTTCCTCCCGGAGCTGAAAAAAGCCTTTATCCGCACCCTCCGGCTTACGCAGGAATGCGTTGTGGATCCGGAAAATTCCCACCTGTTTGCTGCCATGGGTGCGGCAATGGAGAGCGAAAGCAGCCCCGATGTGGAGCTGGAAGATCTTTTACACCGCCTCCAAAGCGGTGTAAAAGGAAACTATGAAATGCCCCGGCTCCCCGCTCTATTTGAAAGTCAAGAAGACTATGACGCATTCACCGCCCGCCACAGCCGGGCGGTGTTGCCTAAAGGAGAACTGGAAACCTACTCCGGCGACTGCTTCCTTGGCATCGACGCCGGCTCCACCACCACCAAGCTGGCTCTGATTGGGGAAAATGGGGAGCTGCTGTATTCCTTCTACTCCGGCAACCACGGCAGCCCGATCGAAACGGCCAAGGCTGCGTTGAAAGAGCTGGCGGAGCGGATCCCCAGCTCTGCCCGGATCGTCCACTCCTGCTCCACCGGCTACGGCGAGGGCCTCCTGAAAGCCGCCTTCGCCCTGGACGAAGGGGAAGTGGAGACCGTTGCCCACTGCACCGCCGCCTCCTTCTTCGACCCGTCGGTGGACTGCGTGCTGGACATTGGCGGTCAGGATATGAAGTGCATCCGCCTGAAAGCCGGCAGCGTGGACAGCGTGGTACTCAACGAGGCCTGCTCCTCCGGCTGCGGCTCCTTTATCGAGAATTTTGCCTCCTCTCTGGGCTACACCGTGGAGGGCTTTGCTCAGGAGGCGCTGTTTGCCAGGAACCCTGTGGATCTCGGCACCCGGTGTACGGTGTTCATGAATTCCAATGTGAAGCAGGCGCAGAAAGAGGGCGTGCCCGTTGCGGATATTTCCGCCGGACTGGCCTATTCTGTCATCAAAAACGCACTGTTTAAGGTCATCAAGCTCTCCTCTGCCCAGGATCTGGGGAAGAAGATCGTGGTACAGGGCGGCACCTTCCTGAACCGGGCGGTGCTTCGTGCCTTTGAAAAAATAGCCGGGGTGGAGGTCACCTGCCCGGATGTGGCGGGGCTGATGGGCGCTTTCGGCGCTGCCCTGATCGCCCAGCACCGCTATCACGGGGAGAAAACCACCATGCTCCCGCTGGAGGAGATCAGCACCCTGACCTACAAAACCAGCACCGCCCGCTGCGGCGGCTGCTCCAACCACTGCGCCCTGACGGTGAATGTATTCCCGGGCGGACGGCGGTATGTCACCGGGAACCGATGCGAAAAGGGGCAGGGCAAGCAGGCAAACCGGGAGAAAGCCCCCAATATTTACGAATATAAGCGGCAGCGGATCTTTGACTATCCCCCTCTGGAGCCGGAAAACGCCCCCAGGGGCACCATCGGCATTCCCAGAGTGCTGAATATGTACGAAAATTACCCCTACTGGGCCACCTTTTTCCGGGAGCTGGGCTTCCGGGTGGTGCTGTCCCCCTTCTCTACACGGAAGCTCTACGAGGGCGGCATGGACTCCATCCCCTCGGAGTCGGAGTGCTACCCTGCAAAGCTAAGCCACGGCCATGTCCAATGGCTTATCGACCAGGGGATCAAAACCATTTTCCATCCCTGTGTGTTCTATGAACACCAGGAAACCAAGGGCGCACAGAACCACTTCAACTGCCCGGTGGTGGTATCCTATCCTGAGAACCTGAAGAACAATGTGGAAGATGTGGTTCGGGGGGATGTGACCTACATACGGCCCTTCATCGCCTTTACCTCCCAGCGGATCGCAGCGGAGCGGCTGGTGCAGCTTTGCCGGGAGCAGTGGGACATCCCCGCCGAGGAGGTGCGCCGGGCAGCCAAGCTGGCATGGCAGGAGCAGGGGCGTGCCAAGGAGGACATCCGCAGAAAAGGCTGCGAATATCTTAAGGAAATGGAGAACGCCGGCGGCAGGGGCATCGTCCTGGCCGGGCGGCCCTATCATGTGGACCCGGAGATCAACCACGGCATCCCGGAGCTGATCTCCTCCTACGGCCTGACGGTGCTGTCGGAGGACTGCCTGCCGGTGGACTTCGACCCGGAGCGCCCCCTGCGGGTGGTGGATCAGTGGGTGTACCATTCCCGGCTGTACACCGCCGCCGAATTTGTGGGGCGGCGGGACGACCTGGAGCTGATCCAGCTCAATTCCTTCGGCTGCGGCGTGGATGCCGTGACCACGGATCAGGTCAGTGAAATTCTGGAAAAGCACAACAAACTCTATACGCTCCTGAAGATCGATGAGGTGAACAACCTTGGAGCGGTGCGGATCCGCATTCGGAGCTTGATCGCCGCTATGAACCTGCGCCGGGAGCAGCAGATCTCCCACCAGGAAGCGGAGGAGACCTACCACCGGGCGGAGTTCACCAGGGAGATGTTCCAGGAGGGCTACACCATCCTGGCCCCTCAGATGAGCCCCATCCACTTCGACCTCCTGGAGCCGGTGTTCCAGAAGCACGGCTATCACATCGTGCTGCTGGACAATGACAACCGATCTGCCATTGACATGGGCTTGAAATATGTCAATAACGACGCCTGCTTCCCATCCATCACCGTGGTGGGTCAGATCATGGATGCGGTGCTGTCCGGGAAATACGATACCAACAAGCTCGCCATCATCATGACCCAGACCGGCGGCTGCTGCCGTGCCAGCAACTATGTGGCGTTCATCCGCCGGGCACTGCAAAAAGCAAACCTGAGCCACATCCCGGTGATCTCCCTCAACGGCAACGGCATGGAGAAAAACGGCGGATTTCGGATAAAGCCCTCCCTGCTGATGGCGGCTTTTCAGGCGGTCGTCTACGGCGACCTGCTGATGCGATGCTTGTATCGGGTGCGGCCCTACGAGCTGAAGGCCGGGAGCGCCAACGACCTCTACCACACCTGGCGGGATATCTGCATCGAGGAGCTGACCGGCTCCGGCAAAAAGCGTGGCTTCGCCGCCCTGTGCAAGCAGATCGTGGAGGCCTTCGACGCCTTTCCCATAAACGAACATCTCCGCAAGCCCCGTGTGGGCATCGTGGGGGAAATTCTGGTGAAGTATATGCCCCTTGCCAACAACCACCTGGTGGATCTGCTGGAGCGGGAGGGCGCCGAGGCGGTGGTGCCGGATCTGCTGGACTTCTTCAACTACTGCCTTTACGGCGCCCAGTACAAGGAGGAATTTCTGGGGGCCAAGCATATCTCCGCAGTCCTCTCCAAAGCGGGGATCCGGCTGGTGGAAAAGGTTCGGGCGCCTGCGGTGAACGCACTAAAGGAGAGCAAGCGGTTCTCTCCGCCCACTTCCATCTATAAGATCGCAGAGATGACCAAGCCGTTCCTGTCCCTGGGCAACCAGTACGGAGAGGGGTGGTTCCTCACCGGGGAGATGGTGGAGCTGATCACCTCCGGGGTGCCCAACATCGTCTGCATCCAGCCCTTTGCCTGCCTTCCCAACCATGTGGTGGGGAAAGGCACCATCAAGGCCCTGAAAAAGGCGTACCCCCAGGCCAACATAGCCGCCGTAGACTACGACCCCGGTGCCAGCGAGGTCAACCAGCTCAACCGCATCAAGCTGATGCTCTCTGCCGCCGGTGCCCGGGAAACGGCCTATAAAGCGGTATCTCACACATTGGCATGATCGCCCGGGGAGCCGCAGAACAAATCGCCTGCGGCTGAGCAGCGGGCCTGGCGCCCAGAAATGCGGACTGAAAAAGGGAAAATACATCCAGTATTCCGCCCTTTTCCAGTCCTTTTTTGGGTGAAAGATCCCTTGCCGTCCGCTCTTGCCGGGCTTATCAGTGTTTCCTGAAAAGTTCACAAACAGTTAACATAATATCCATAGAGTGATGTGGCCATAGTGTTATAATTTGATTATAAAAATGTGCGTTTCTCTTGCATCCGATGGGGCTTTTGGCGGCTTCGGATCGCAGAGCAAGCATTGAAAAAAGGGAGGGGAAGTGTCATGAGCGGGACGCTGCGTTTTCAGCTTTCACGGATGGTTCGGTGCCGGGAATACCGGGCGGCGATGCTGCTGTCCTCTCTGGTCGCCTGCGGGTCATTCCTGTCGGAGGCCATAACGAATAGCGAGTTAGACCGCTATGCCATCTTGTCGGCTAGCGAGGTGACCTGCCTATACGGGATCGGTTCTGGCTGGAGCATTTTTTCGGCGCTATGGCCGTTTCTGGTGGTTCTTCCGTTCGCCACATCCTTCGTTGAGGAAAAAAAGAACCAGTGTATCAGCACCGCCGTATCCCGCAGCACCTATGACAGCTATTTGCACAGCAAGATCCTTGCCTCCGGATTGGGCAGCGCAAGCGTTGTTTTTTTCCCGCTGCTGCTGAACCTGCTTTTGTGCTATATCGTCTTTCCCAACAATCACAACCTCATCTTTGCACATTACCAAGGCGCGAATTATGCTCCGGTCCTGCTGGGGACCAATCGCGCCTATTCATCTGTTTGTTCGACCTATTTTCTGATGCCGCTTTATCTGGCCAGTCCGTTTTTGTATCAGCTCCTGTACCTTTTTATCAACGCCCTTTTTAGCGGACTGTGCGGCGCTGCGGTAATGGCCTTATCCTTCCGCTTTTCCAAGTCGAAGATCCTTCTGTTCCTGCCGCTGTATGCCGTTGTGATCATCTCGCTTAATGCACGGACGAGCTTTATGAATGCGGCGCTCAGATCTCACATTTTCTATTTTGACCCTTACATCTGCGATTATATTGCGGCCTTTGGTTCAAGGGACTGTTTTTTGGTCTACTTTGCCTGCATCTGCTTTGCGCTGTATGCCCTGATCCGTTCTATGCTTCGCTGGGCAAAGGGCCACAGCCTCAGCTATTCTCAGGGCTAAAGCCATGCGAAAACGGTATTGGCGGAGGATGCTGTACTGCGTTCCCGTGGTTTTGCTGAAGCGATGTTTGGATCTGGCAGAAAAGTATTCGGAAGCGCCCGAGCAGCTGCTGTTAAATGCGGTCGCGGGCAAGGTCACCGACAATTTTGTGGCCACCTTTGCTTTGACAACAGAAAGCATTGTTTTCCTTGTGCTTTTTCTTATTCTCTTTGGGGATTGTATTTCAGAACAGCAGAGGACCGGGGCGGCATACCGCTTTTCTCGGATGCCCTCCCGCCGGCCGTGGTTTCTGCGCAGCTTCATTGCGCTAGGCGGCTATGCTTTTGGATACTGCGGCGTCTTCATCGGTTTGCACGCACTGATTTCTCTAATGACCTCTGAAGCCGCCGCAAGCGCAGAGCTTTGGTCGATTTCCCTGTCCCTGTGGATCGTGTTTTCCTTGATCGCCTGGTGCTTTGCAACGGGATGCAATCTGTTGTGCGGCCGCTTTGGCGCCTCTGTCGGCGTGATGCTCTGTGTGCTGCTGACGATCGTCTTGTCGGTCCTCTCTGCGATACAGGGAATGCCGCTATGGGCCCAGCTGGTAGATCCGGCTTCCTTTATAGAAGAAATTTTTACATCAGGCTGGCGGGCATGGATCGCAAAAAGCGGTATATTATGCGTGGAATTGCTTGCCGTAACAGTCCCTGCCGGAAGATATTTTAGCACGAAAGATATTTTTGAATCAGAGGGAGATGGGTAAATGCTGCAAATGGTTGAAATCAAGGGACTCAGCAAAGAGATCAATGGGGCCTGTGTGTTACAGGATATCAACCTAACGATGAACGCCGGGCAGGTATATGGATTGATCGGCGACAATGGCTCCGGCAAGACCATGCTCATGCGAGCCATCAGCGGATTGATCCAGCCCACTTCGGGAGAAATTCTTTTTGATGGCAAGAAGCGGGAGGAAGCAAACCCCACGATCGGCGCCATGATCGAAAACACATCCCTGTACCCGGACATGACGGGGTACGACAATCTGCGGCTTTTGGCCAAAATTCGGCGTCAGGCCGGAGCGGATGACATCCGGCAGGCCATTCTTCGGGTGGGCCTGGATCCCAACGACAAGAGAGTCTATCGGAAGTATTCTCTCGGAATGAAGCAGCGCCTGCTGCTGGCGCAGGCGATCATGGAAAAGCCGGAGATCTTGCTCCTGGACGAACCCACAAATGCGATCGACAAGGATGGCGTGGTATTGGTTCATACGATCATGCAGGAGGAGGCAGATCGTGGAGCCGTTGTTTTGCTGGCAAGTCACATTCAAGTAGACATCCGCAGCCTCTGTGCGTCTGTGTATCTCATGGATCATGGATCGCTCTGTCAGGAGGGTCAAAAATGAAAAAATGGATGCTATGGTATGTTGGCATTGCGGTCCTGTTTGTCGTATGCGGTATTGTAGGTGCAGCCGTTTTGAACACAGCGCCGGATGCGGGCCTGGCAGATGTGAAGTCCGTGGAGGATCTGGCAGATCTCCAAGTGCGTATCGGATGGGCGCAAGGCGATATGCAATATGGCGTGCAAATAGACGAGGATACCTTCGTGGATATAGATCCGACTTCCATTGAGATCGAGAATTACACAAAAAATAAGCAAGAATACATAAAGCTGTACACAGCCCTTGATGAACCGGACGCACCGGACTTGGTCCTGTTAGCAACGGCTACGGGTAATTTGGAAATTACGGATTACACAACGGGCCAAGAAATTGTGGTGGACAAGATCTTTAAGGGAGAGGAGCTATTGTCTGTCGGTGATACCTGTAAGGTGTGGTCGTCGTATTGCCTGCAAGTAATGGACGGGGTGATCACATACCGCTCTGTCCTGAACCTCATGCAGCCGCAGACGCAATATCTTGTCTTTTTAGAAGATAATCCCCTAAACGATTATACGAGCGATAAAAATTATGAATTTATCAGTTTGATGTCCGATTTCAAGTATATTGCCGTACCCTACACGCCGGATAAAGCGCTGCCAAGCGCTGATCGCTGTGCCGACTATGCCACCTGGGCCCAATACACCGCGTTTGTTGCGAAGGATGAAATTGCCGATGTGAGAAATGAGCTTCGGCAGATCATTCTGCAAGCGTATGGGCTTTACGAAGGCGAAGGGGCGTCTGAATAAATCCCTTGCAGTTTC
>CAYLHM010000053.1:0-8607 GCA_964383485.1 uncultured Oscillospiraceae bacterium | reverse complement strand
CCACGCCGCCGATGTCCACAAAGGCGCCGAAAGAAGTCAGGGACTTCACAACGCCATGGTACTTCTTGCCCTCTTCGATCTCGCTCCAGATCTTCTCCTGATTGGCCTTGCGCTCCTCGGCCTTCACGGCACGGATGGAGCCGATCACACGGCGGCGGGCACGGTTGACCTCGGTGATTTTCAGCTTGACGGTCTGCCCCACCAGGCCGGACATATCGCCGCCCTTGGCAACGCCGGACTGGGAAGCGGGGATAAACACCCGGATGCCCTTCACATTGGCCACCAGGCCGCCCTTGTTCTCCTCGGTGATCTTGCCTTCCACCGTGGTCTTGTCCTCAGCCCACTGGGCCATGTCGTCCCACACCTTGATGCCGTCCAGCTTCTTCTTGGACAACTGAACCGTGCCCTCCTGGTCGTTCACACGAACCACGAAAACCTGGATCTCGTCGCCCACCTTCAGAATGTCCTCAGGCTTAACTGCAGGATCGGAGCTGACCTCGTCGTAGGGAATGTAGCCGGCGTGCTTGGTGCCCAGATCGACCTGGATCTCGGTGTTGCCGATGCCGGTTACGATTCCACTGACCTTATCTCCTGTATTTAAAGTCTTGATGGACTGCCCCAGAAGTTCCTCGAAGTTTTCCTCCTGTACAGCATCAGCATTCAGAATTTCGCTCATAGTCTTGTTGACCTCCTTTATTATCCACGCCGGCGTGGAAGCACCGGCTGTGATTCCAATGTTGGTTACGCCGTGGAACAGAGCCGGATCCAGCTCCGATGCATTGTCCACCAATGCCACACGGCTGCAATGCTCCTGACAGATCTGCGCCAGCTTACGGGTGTTGGAGCTGAGTCCGTCACCCACAACGACCATGGCCTGACAGGCAGCGCTCAGCTGCGCCGCCTCGGACTGGCGATCTTCAGTCGCTTTACATATTGTATCAAATTTTTTTAGATTCGTAAACAGTTTTTTTGCAATTTCAGCACTTTTTTTCCAAAGAAATTCTGTGGAAGTGGTCTGTGCCACCATACAAATGGGCGTATTTGTGGAAATTTTGCCATTTTCGACCAACTTTTCCAGTTCTTCGGGTGTTTCAAAGATGCAGCCGCTACTGCACCAGCCGGAAATGCCCTCCACCTCCGGATGGGAGCGGGCGCCCATAATCACCGGCAGACGGCCTTCCTCCTCCGCTTGATGCACAATGCCGTGAATGCGCTTGACAAAGGGGCAGGTGGCATCGATGATCTCCGCACCACGCTCCTCCAGCTCCCTGTGCACCGCCTGGCCCACACCGTGGGAGCGGATGATCACCGTCATGCCCGGCTGGGCCTGCCGGGGGCTGTCGATCACCGACACGCCCATGGCGTGGAAGCGCTCCACCACATGGCGGTTGTGAATGATCGGCCCCAGGGTCACCACACGCTTGCCCTGGGCCGCCGCCTGCTCCACCATCTCCACCGCACGGCTGACACCGAAGCAGAAGCCGGCGCTTTGGGCCACCTGAATGCTCATAGGCCCCGCTTCCGCTCCACGATCTTCAGAATGTCCGCAACCACCTCGTCAATGTCCATCTCGCTGGTGTTCACCACAATGGAGTCCTTGGCCTGCTTCAGCGGTGCAATGGGCCGGTGGATATCCTGTTCGTCCCGCTGGCGGATCTCCTCCAGGGTTTTGGCGAAGCTCTGAGAAATGCCCTTCTGCGCCAGCTCCTCCATGCGCCGCCTGGCCCGCACCTCCGGCGAGGCCGTGAGGAAGATCTTCACATCGGCCTTGGGCAGCACCACCGTGCCGATGTCCCGGCCGTCCATGATCACATTGTGGGCCCTGGCCACATCCCGCTGCATCTCCAGCAGCATATCCCGAACCACGGCGTGGGTCGATACCAGGGACGCTTTCTGGGAAATTTCCGGGGTGCGGATATCCTTGGTCACATCCATGCCGTTCATGATCATGTGCTGCAAGCCGTCGCCGTCATACTCGATGCCCACAGTCAGCTCGTCCAGATAGCGATGGACACCGTCCACATCCTTGGGGCTGATGCCCAGAAGATCCAGGAAATAGGCGACAGTGCGATAGATTGCCCCGGTATCCACATAGTAAAAGCCAAGCTGAGCGGCCAATTTTCGGGCGATGGTGCTTTTCCCGGCACCGGCAGGGCCGTCGATGGCCACAGAAAATGTCTTTTCCATATTGTTTTCCTTTCTACCTGCTTCTTAATTGTTCTATGGCGGCAGCCTCCCGGCTGCTGATCTCCGCCGCTGTAAATCCCAGGGCCGCTGCGGTATCCTCCGGGCTGAGGGGCTTGCCGCTCTCCAGCCCAAAGCGCAGAGAGAGGATCCTGGCATCGGTGGGATCCAGACTGGATAACAGCTCCTCGATCTGGGTGCGCTGGCGGAAGTAGGCCGTGTCCTCCACCGCCATTTCCTCCTCCTGAGGCTCCGGGCGCTGCTCCTGTGGCTGTGTGATCCGGCCCATGTTCCGGGCTGCATCCAGTGCAGAGGCCGCATACTGGGCCTCATCAGCGGAGATGTGCAGCTCCTGGGCGATCTCCTCCAGGGTGGGGTTGCGGCCCAGCTCAGCCAGCAGCCGTTCGTCTACCTGGCGGTAGTCCTCCATCACCTGGCGCAGGCGCTGGCCCACACCGTTGGCTCTGGCCTGGCGGAAGATCTGTGCGGCCATGGCCCGGCGGATCAAGCGGTCGCAGCCGGCTTCAAAATCCCCCTGCTCATATTGCAGCACCGCCTGCCACAGACCCAGGCTGCCCTCCTGAATGAGATCCAGCAGCAGAACGCCCTGCCCTACGGCATCGAAAGCCAGGCTCACCACATGGCTGAGCATGAGATGAACCAAGCCATGGGCGGCTTCTTTCCGGCCGCTGCGGTATTCCTCGGCCAGAATTTGAGCGTTCCCAAAGCAGGGCGTGGCCGCAAGCTCCTCCAGATAAATGCGCAGAGGATCGCTTTCCTCCAGCCCAGCCGGCAGACGGCCCTGCCGCACCAGCTCCTGCTCCAGGCGGAGCCGCTGCCCCAGCTTGGAATCCAGCCTGGGCCGGGGCAAATCGGAGGTTTCCAGGAGAATATCCTGCTGCTCCATTTGCTCCAAAGCAGCTTCCATCGCCTCCTCCGGCTCCTGCTCCAGCAGGGCCAGCATCCGGGCTGCGGAAATACTGCTGCCCGGCTCCAGCGCATCCAGCGCCTGCTCCCATGGCGGCTGCTCAAATTCAAAGTCCAGTGGCATCATTCCAAAAAATCCTCCAATCCCAGGGCGGCGCCGTCGCTTTGCAGCTTGGCAATAGCCCGCTTTTCGATCTGCCTGGCCCGTTCCTTGGAAACACCCAGGAGATCGGCGATCTCTGCCAGGGGGTGGCGCACCCCGTCGTCCAGCCCGTAGTGCAGGCTGATGACCTGGCGCTGGCGCTGATCCAGCTTGTCCAGAAGCTGGCGGATCGTCTGATTAAGCTCCTGGCGCACCAGGTTTTCATAGGGCGGCGGCTCTTGGGTGCTTTCGATCAGCTGGCCCAGGGAACCGTCATCGTCCCCCATGGGGGCATCCAGGGAGCAGACCTCCGGGCTGAGCTGCAAAAGCTGCTGCACCCGGCTTTCCGTCAGGCCGGTGGCGGCTGCAAGCTGCTCTGCGGTAGGCTCTGTGCCGTTTTTTTGGATCCATTCCGCCCGGTCGGCCAGGAGCTTGCGGATCTTCTCGGCAGTGTGGGCCGGCACCCGAATGGTGCCGTGGTTTGCCAGGCATTTGCCGATGCGCTGACGGATCCACTTGGTTGCATATGTAGAAAAGCGGAAATCCAGGGTATAATCGAATTTTTTTGCAGCGATCAGCAGGCCGATGCTCCCCTCCTGGATCAGATCCAGCAGGGGCACGCCCCGCCCGGCGTATTCCTTGGCGATGGACACCACCAGCCGCAGGTTGGAATTGACCATGCGGCGAATGGCCTCCTCGTCCCCCTGGGCACAGCGTTGGGCCAGCGCCCGCTCCTCCTGGGCCGTCAGCAGCGGGTAGCGCCGGATTTCGCTGAGATATTGGCGCATATCCTCCTCGCCGGAGGAAACCGCACCCTCTTTTTCCAGCAGCTCAGATGTCATGCTTCAATCCTTTTCTTTCCTTGATTTTGTTGCGGAATGCCATCAAATCGTCCTCCGAGGACACCTCGGATGCCAGGTGGGCGTTTTGGATGGTGCGCAGGCAGTCGGCAAAGCCGGACTCGTTCACCGGCGTGTCGTGGCGATGGATAATGCCGGCCAGATGGGACATTTCCTCGGGGGTCAGCTCCTCCAGCACCGAGGCGCTGACCTCCAGGCCCTGGCGGTAGCGGCTGCGCACCTGGTCAAAGATCCGGCCCAGCAGCTTGGAGGAAAAGTCCTCCGGCTCCAGAGTGCCGCACCGGGCCAGCAGCCCCGGCTCCTTCAAAATCTGGGCAATCAGGGCTTCCTCGGCCATGGCGGACTTGATGTTGTCGTAGCGCATGGCATTGTTTTTTGGCTGCAAATTTCGTGCCGGAGCCAGGTCGATCTTCTCCTGCTGCTTTTTCTCCTGGTAGGCACGGCGCTTTTGGGCTTTTTCGATCTCGATCTTCACGGCATCGTAGCTCACGCCGGCCGTTTCCGCCACCCGGCGGCCATAGACCTCCTGGCGGACGGGGCTGCCCAGGGTGCAGATCAGGCCGGAAGCCTCCTGCAAATAGCCCACACGCTGATCGTCCTGGGTCAGATCGTATTTTTTCAAGATCCTTGCAAGCTGGTATTCCACCCGGTTGGAGGCTTCCTCCAGCAGCACACGGAATTTATCTGCGCCGTATTTTTTCAGATATTCGTCCGGGTCCTTGGCATCCCGCATTTGCAGCACCTGCACCTGCAGGCCGGCCTTTTCCAGAATGGGAATGGCCCGCTGGGTGGCGTTCTGCCCGGCGGCATCGCCGTCATAGATCAGGATCACCCGCTCGGTGTAGCGGCTGAGCAGGGCCGCACCTTCCTCCGTCAAGGCAGTGCCCAGGGAGGCCACGGCGCAGTCGAAGCCAAACTGGTGCAGGGAGATGGCATCCATATAGCCCTCCACCAGGATCAGATAGCCCAGCTTGCTCTTTTTGGCAATATTCAGTGCGAACATATTTTTTCGCTTGTTGAAAATCAGGGTTTCCGGGGAGTTTAAGTACTTGGCCGCATTGGGGTCCTGGTTGTTCATGATCCGCCCGCCGAAGCCGATGACATTCCCACGAACATCAATAATGGGGAACATCAGCCGGTCCCGGAAGCGGTCGTACAGGCCGCCGTTTTTGCTGGAGCGGGAGGCCAGGCCGGCATCGATCAGCTCCTCCTCGGTGTAGCCCTTGGCACGCATGGCCGTTACCAGGCTGTCCCAGCTCCCCGGGGCGTAGCCGATGCCAAAGGTGGTGAGGATGCCCTTGCTCATGCCCCGGCTGCGGGCGTAATGCAGTGCCTCCCGGCCCTGGGGCTCATACAGGCAGGCATGGAAATAGCGCCCCGCCTCCTTGCACAGCGCCCACAGCCGCTCCTGCTTCTGGTAGAGGCTCTGGTACTGCTCGTCCTCCGGCACCGCCAGCCCGGCACGCTTGGCCAGCACCCGGACGGCGTCGGGGTAGCTCAGGCCCTCAATTTCCATCTGGAAGTTGATCACCCCGCCGCCCTTGTGGCAGCCGAAGCAGTAGTAAATGCCCTTATCCGGCGAAACGGAAAAGGACGGCGTTTTCTCGCCGTGGAAGGGACACAGGCCGAACAGGTTGCTGCCGGAGCGGCGGAGATTGACATACTGGCCCACCACATCCTCAATGGGGTTTCGGGCCACCAGCTCATCAATAAATGACGGCGGAAACGCCATAGCTTGTCCCTCCTTTCCGGAAACAGTTGAAAATCCTCAGGTCTTTGAAAACCAGCCCGAAAGGCCGGTGAGCAGCGCCAGCAGCAGGCTGATGATCCAGCCGATGGCGGTCATCTCCTGAAACAGCAGATTGAGCAGCGATGCCATCAAAGCGACCAGCGCCAGCAGGGCCGTGAGCCTCTGCCGGGGGCGGCTGGGCCTTATGGCATTCCAAATGCAGACCGCCAGCAGCACTGCCGACAGCACCATGGTCAGCATCGGCCCCCAGTTGCCATAGCCCAGGGGCATCAGGCTGAAATAGGAATAGAACTGCTCATAGGGGTCCCCCTGATAGTTGGCAAAGTGCATCACCACGCTGTCGGGAACCGCACCCAGTGCCAGAACAGCCGCAGGCAGCAGCGGCAGCAGCCAGCCTTTCCATCGGCTCATTTTCAAAATCCCTCCTATTATAACACATCAACCCCGCACTTGCCAACCCGCTGGAATAAAAATTTCTGAATATTTATCTACGGCATACTTGTCGGTCATGCCGGCAATATAGTCGCAGACGGTGCGCTCCATGCCGTCGAAGCTCAGCTGGGGCTGGAAATCCGCCGGAAGCGCCTCCGGGTGCGCCATATAATACTCGTAAAGCCGGATCAGCATTTCCTTGGCCTTTTGCTCCTGGCTCTTGGCAACGGGATTGCGGTAGACATTTTCAAACATAAAGCTGCGCAGATCCTTCAGCGCCTGATCCACCACCGGCGACAGGCAGATGGTCCCCGCCTCGGCGGAGCTGTGAATGGCATCCACCACCAGGGTGTCGATCCGCTGGCCGTGGCTGGTGCCCAGGATATTGGAAATGGAGCGGGGAATATCGCCATTGGTGAGAATACCCGCCCGAATGGCATCGTCAATATCGTGATTGACATAGGCGATCTGGTCGGAGCGGCGGACAATCTGCCCCTCCAGGGTCTCCGGCCACACGGCACCGGTGTGCTGGACAATGCCCATGCGCACCTCGTAGCTCAAATTCAGGCCCTGGCCGTCATTTTCCAGAATATCCACCACCCGCAGGCTCTGCTCGTTGTGCCGGAACTCCTTGCCGATGCACTGGGAGAGGGCGCCCTCCCCGGCGTGGCCAAAGGGGGTGTGGCCCAGGTCATGGCCCAGAGCGATGGCCTCGGTGAGATCCTCGTTCAAGCGCAAAGCCCTGGCGATGGTGCGGGCGATCCGGGACACCTCCAGGGTGTGGGTCATACGGGTACGGTAGTGGTCGCCCTCCGGGCGCAGGAACACCTGGGTCTTGTGCATCAGGCGGCGAAAGGACTTGCTGTGTACAATGCGATCCGTGTCCCGCTGATAGCAGGTGCGCACATCTTCCTCCTCCACCGGCCGCTCCATGGGTCGGCCCCTGCTCTGGTCGGAAAAGGCCGCCAGAGGGCTGAGGTTCTGGTGTTCCATCTGTTCCTGAAGCTGACGAATGTTCATACCGATCCCTCCAAATGTTTATCCTAATTCTTGATAAAATGGCCTGCAGCCATTTTATCAAAAACTCGTATCAGAAGATATGGGAAACGCCCGGTAGACCTGCCCGGTTTCCAGGCTTTCCACCGTCCCGGCGGTAAGATCCGCCAATTTTTGCAAAAAGGGCTGGGTCTGGGCCTGGGGCAGCAGGATTTCCAGCTCCACCTCGGCAGCGAAGCGGGTGGACTGGATCACGCCGCCCAGCTCCCCCGTCAGGAGCTTCACCCGCTCGTAATAGGTATAGGGACAGGGCACATACAGCGCCGTCCACACCCGCTTCACGGACTTTCCTGCCGCATCGACCGCCATTTTGGCCCCTTTGGCATAGGCCCGCACCAGGCCGCCAGCTCCCAGCAAAATGCCGCCGAAGTAGCGGGTCACCACGCAGACCGCATTGCGCAGGCCCTCCCGCTGGAGCACCTGGAGCATGGGCATTCCGGCAGTGCCGCCGGGTTCGCCGTCGTCGGAGAAGCGCATGGGGCCGTCCTGAAGAATATAGGCCCAGCAGTTGTGCGTGGCATCGTAGTGCTTCCGCTTCATCTCCTGGATGCGCTCCAGGGCCTCCGCCTCCGACTCCACCGGCCAGAGGCGGCCGATAAACCGGGATTTCTTCTCGGTGAACTCCCCCTCGCCAAACCGGGTGGGCACCAGATATTCCTCCAAGCTCAGCACTCCTCCGTGATATAGTTTTTCAGCTTTCCATATAAAATGGGATCCGTCACCGCCTCCACGGCGATGCCCTCGGCGGTATAGTCCACGCCCAGCACCCGGGCGCCGTCGTGAAGGGTCTCCACCAGTCCGCCCATGGAATAGGGCAGCAGCAGGCGGATATGGTGGCGGCTCTGTCCAAGCGCTTCCTCAATAGCGCTCAGCAGATTTTCCATGCCCAGACCCTGGGCAGCGGAAATGGATACGATCCCCTGCCCCACCGGAATATCCGTCTGCGCCACCAGATCGGACTTGTTATAGCACTGCACCACGGGAGTTCCCGGCGCAAGCTGGGCGATGAGCTTCTCCACCACGGCGATGTGGGCCTGGCGGTGTTCATCGGAGGCATCGATCACATGGAGCAATAAATCTGCGTAGCGCAGCTCTTCCAGGGTCGCCCGGAAAGCATCCACCAAATGGTGGGGCAGCTTGGCGATAAAGCCCACAGTGTCCGTAAGGATGACATCCAGATTGTCGGACACGGTCAGCTGCCGGGATGTGGTGTCCAGCGTGTCGAACAAACGGTTGTTCGCCGGAATATCCGCATG
>CAYLHM010000052.1:0-8676 GCA_964383485.1 uncultured Oscillospiraceae bacterium | reverse complement strand
ACAAGGAGGAATGTTTATGGCTGATCTATCCGCAATTTCTGTCATTCTGCCCTCCCTCAACCCCGACGAAAAGCTGCTGGGCACCGTCCGGGGCTTGCTGGAGGAGGGCTTTTCCCATATTATCCTGATCAACGACGGCAGCGACCCCGAAAAAATGTCCTATTTCCAACAGGCCGCCGCATATCCCCAGGTGCAGCTTCTGCAGCACCCCGTAAACCGGGGCAAGGGCGCCGCCCTGAAAACCGGCTTTCGCTACTTCCTGGAGCATTGCCCTCAGGGGACCGGGGTGGTCACGGCGGACGGCGATGGGCAGCACAAAGCTGCCGACATCCGCACCTGCGCCCTGCGTATGGCCGAAAGCGGCCGGGTCATTCTGGGCGTGCGGGATTTCAGCGGCAAGGAGGTGCCCGCCCGGAGCCGCTTCGGCAACCGATGCACCTCGGCAGTGTTCAAAATCTTTGTGGGCATGCCCATTTCCGACACCCAGACCGGCCTGCGGGCCATTCCAAGGCAGTACCTGGAGGCCCTGTGCGATCTTTCCGGCGACCGCTTTGAATATGAAACCAATATGCTCCTGGCCTTTAAGGACCTGGGCATTCCCTACGCCGAGGAAAAAATCCGCACGGTGTACATGGAGGAAAACAAAAGCTCGCATTTTCATCCGCTCAAGGACTCCTGGCGGATCTACCGGCTGATTTTGGCCCACTTTTTCCGCTATAGCGCCAGCAGCCTGATCTGCGCAGCGGTGGACGAGGGGCTGTACGCCCTGCTTGCCCACGCCCTGCAAGGCTCTCTCAGTGAGCTTGCGCTGTCCCTGGTGCCGGGGGGCATCGCCAGACTTTGCTCCTCGTTGCTGAATTTCTGCCTGAACAAGCACCTGGTGTTCCACAGCCGCAGCTCCACCGGCAAGGCCCTGCTGCGCTACTACGGCCTGGCCATTCCCCAGGCGGTGGCGCAGCTGCTCCTGGACTATGGGCTGAACGAGCTGTTCCGGGTGGGCAGCGCACAGACCGGCCTGCGGGCGCTGATCCATCTGGGCGTGATGGTGGTGCTGTTTGTTGTGAGCTTTATGATCCAGCAGCGCTGGGTCTTTGCCCCTGAAAAAGAAAAAGGAGAGGAACCATGACCGCTTTCATGAATGCTCTGGCAGAGGGCTTTGATCTGCCCATTCTCGACTGGATCGCCGCCCGGCTCCACAGCCCGGTGATGGACGGGTTTATGTCCTTTATCACCCATTTTGGCGATGCGGGCCTGTTCTGGATCGCCGTGGCGGTGCTGCTGCTGTGTCTGCCGAAATATCGGCGGCTGGGCCTGGGCATGGGGCTGTCCCTGCTCATCGGCCTTTTGATCTGCAACATCACCCTGAAGCCCCTGATCGCCCGGATGCGGCCATACGACTATCAGTGGAATTATTTTCAGAAGGAAATTGAACTTTTGATTGCCGCGCCCAAGGATTATTCCTTCCCCTCCGGCCACACCCTGGCCTCCTTTGAAAGCGCCACGGTGCTGATGCTGAACGACAGGCGGCTGGGCATTCCCGCCCTGATCCTGGCCTGCCTGGTGGCGTTCTCCCGGCTTTATCTGTATGTCCACTACCCCAGCGATGTGCTGTTTGCCCTGGTGGCGGGCGTGGGCATCGGATTTCTGGGAAATTGGCTGGCTAAAGTCATCTTCCAGCGCCTGGCGCAGAAAAAGCAGCCACAGGTATAGCGCAAAAAATACTCCGCCGACGGTTCGCTTTCCGCCGGCGGATTTTTTAGTCGCCTAAGATCGGCACGGCCCGATCCAGGCGGAAGAAATACAGCACCGCCGAGCGCACCTTGGTTTCATAAATGCGCTCCAGGGCCTTGGCATAGGCCAGCACCTGGGGGCGGTAGTGTTCTGCCCGCTGGGGCAGGGTCTCCTCGGTGACATAATCGGTCTTGAAGTCGATGACGGTGATGCCCTCCGGCTCCACAATGGCACAGTCCACCACGCCTTGCAGGAGGATTTGCTCCCCGGCAAGGGCCGGATCGCTGTCCCCTCCGTCCTCCAAAATAGAAAATTTGAACTCCCGCAAAACCTGCTTGCTGCGCAGGAGCTTCTGCCCCAACGCCCCGCGGAAAAATGCGGCGATCCGGCGGCAGTCCACCAGGCGGGCCTGCTCATCGGTGAGGAAGCCCCCCTGCACCAGCCGCTCCAGCTCCCGTGCTGCATCGCCCGGCTCCCGGCAGGCGGCATAGCTTGCATATTGCAGGAAGCTGTGTACCGCCGTGCCCGCCGCCGCACCTCGCTGATCCGCCCCGGCAAAATCGGGCAGCCGCCAGGTGCGCTCCGGCATCAGGGACTCCTGGGCCTGCTCCGCCGCCTCGGCATCCTTTTCCCGGCCCTTGCGCTGGGTGGCCGTCTGCTTCGACGGCGCATGGGTCGCCGCCTGATGGGGATAGCGGTAGCCCAGGCTCCCTTGCAGAAGCGCCTGCTCCTGCCCGCTCAGGCCCGGCCGCTCCTCCTGCTGCTGTGCCGCCTGCTGCTCCGCCTCCGGGGCCAGCAGCACCCGGATCCGCCAGGGATAGTCGGACACATGGGTACAGGCGGGCTTGTCCCCCAGGGCAAACAACTCCCCGGCCTCCGTCCGCTGCAAGGCCGCCATCATCACCCACTGCCCCGGACAGCCGGCCTCCCGTGCCAGCAGCTCCGCACCGCCCATATCCAGCCGCCGGGCCATTTTGCCCAGGGTCTTTTCCGGGGTTTTCATGCCATAGGTCATGATCAGCCGGTCTCTGGCCCTTGTCAGAGCCACATACAGCACC
This sequence comes from uncultured Oscillospiraceae bacterium, assembly GCA_964383485.1. GTDB lineage: Bacteria > Bacillota > Clostridia > Oscillospirales > Oscillospiraceae > Faecousia. The sequence goes on along the minus strand of CAYLHM010000052.1, from coordinate 5,887 downwards.
CGCAGCTCCTCGGATACGCAGTCGGCCATGATTTTGGCGCTGATGGCCCGCTTGGCCAGGGTGGGATAGCGTACCCGGTCCACCACCGCCGTCAGGCCCAGGCCCAGCTCCCGGTCGCACAGAACCACCCGCTTCAAATCCTCCCGGCTGAACTGGTGGGACAGATTGCTCACGAACACCACCGGAAATTCCAGGCCCTTGGACTTGTGAATGCTCATCAGGGTCACGCCGCCGTGATCCGGCGTACTGGCCTCCAGGCCCCGGCCGTCCTGTGCTTCCAGATCCTCCAAATAATCCAGGAACCGCCCCAGCTCCCAGCCGCCGCCGGCTTCAAAGCTCAGGGCCAGCTCATAGAAGCTCTGCAAATTGGCGGCGCAGGCCTGCCCGTTCTCCCCGGCGGCGTAGTAGCTGTCCAGCCGGGTGTCCAGCAAAAGATACTCTATGAGCTTGGTGGGGCTTTCCCGCCGGGCCATACGGCGCAGCGGCTCCAAAACCTGCAAAAAGGCCCGGGCCTTTGGAGCCGGACTGGCAAGCAGGGCATCATACACGCAGTCCCGGCGGTTTTCCTGGCGCAGCGCCGCCAAATCGTCCGCCGTAAAGCCGAAAATCGGGCTGGTCAGCGCTGCGACCAGGGGGATATCCCGGCGGGGATTGTACACCGCCTGGAGCAGCGACCACAGCACGGTGACCTCCTCCTGCTGAAGCAGATCCTCGCCGCTGCCAATGCTGCACGGGATCCCCCGCCGCTCCAGGGCCTCCCGGAAGCAGGCGCCGGTGCTGCCGGGGGTGCGGAGCAGAATGGCAATATCCTCCGCCTGAATGGGCCGCAGGCCCTCCCCGGAGCGCACCATATGCCGCCCGTCCAGCAGCTCGGTGATCCGCTGGGCGACCAGTGCGGCCTCCTCGGTGTAGGTGGCATCCTGCACGGGCATCATCAGAAGCTCCACCTCCGGCTCCCCCAGCGGCTCGTGGGGCACGCCCTCGTGCAGCGCCTCCTCGTCGCCGTAGTACAGGCCGCCCACCGCCGGGGACATGGTCAGGCGGAAGATGTCGTTGACCCCCTCCAGCACGGCGGCACAGCTTCGGAAATTGCTGGAAAGCAGCACCTTGCGCCCCTTGCCCGCCTCCGGCTCCGTGGAATAGGAATTGTACTTTTCAATGAAAATGGAAGGGTCGGCCAGGCGGAACTGATAGATGGACTGCTTCACATCCCCCACCATAAAGCAGTTCTGCCTGCGGTTGGTCAGGGCGGCGAACAGGGCATCCTGCACGGCATTGGAGTCCTGGTACTCGTCCACCAGCACCTCCCGGAAGCGGCTGCCGATTTCCTCGGCGGCGGCGGTGATCCGATCCCGCTTGGGGCCGGTGAGCAGATCCAGGGCCCTATGCTCCAGATCCCCAAAATCCAGCACCCGGCGCAGGCGCTTTCTGCGCTGGTACTCATCCCCAAACTGCCGCACCAGGGCCACAATGCCCCGCACCGCCGCTGCGCTTTGGCGCAGATCCTCCAAAAGCACGGCACTGGAGTCGGCAAAGGGGGCCAGCTTTTTGTTCAGGCCGTCCTTGCAGCCCTCCCGCACGGCCTTGATCCGCTGGACTGTTTCCGGGTCTGCATTCTTTCTGGGAAAGCTCAGGGTGCCGTATTGAATATTTTTTCGCTCCAGAATGTCGTCCCAGGTCCGGCTTGCCCGAAGCAGGCGCAGCTGGGCCAGGGTGTCTGCCAGCAGGGCCGCAGGCTTCTCCATGCCCGCCGCTGCCCGCCAGGCGGCCTCCATGGCCTGGATTTGCAGATCCAGGTAGGAAAACAGATCCTCCATGAGATACCGGCCCCAGGGCGTTTGCCCCGCATCGGTGCAGGCCCCCGGCTGGGCATTTTCCAGGCATTGCTCCAGCCATTTGTCCGGGTTCAGGTGGCACCGGGCCGCATCATAGACCTGCATGGTGATCTGGGGCACCATGCGGTCGTCCCGGCCCAGGCTTTGGGTGTCCAGAAAGGCCCGGAAATCCCCGTCCTCGCTGTCGTACACCTGCTCCAGCACCCGATCCATGGCATTTTGCCGCAGCTCCTGGCACTCCTGCTCCTCGGCCATGCGGAAATCTGCGGGGATATCCAGGCGATAGGCATATTCCCGGAGGATATCGCTGCAAAATCCATGGACGGTGGAAATTTTCGTTAAGTACAGCCGCTGCATCTGCCGCTGCAAATGGCGGTTTTCCGGCTCCTGGGCCATGCGTTCCGTCAGCTTGGCGGCGATCTTCGCCCGAAGCTCGGAGGCGGCGGCTCTGGTATAGGTAATGATCAAAAATTCGTCGATATCCGCCGGGTCCTGGGGATCCAGCAGGTAGCTCATAAGCCGATCCACCAGCACCTTGGTCTTGCCGGAGCCTGCCGCCGCCGAAACCAGCAGCTTGCCGCCCCGGTGGTACACCGCCTGGCGCTGCTGGGGTGTCAACTGTTCAGCCATGATGATCCTCCTCCAGCCGTTTCCAAAAATCGGCTGCTTTCATTTCCTTGTAATTCCGCCGCCCCGCAACCGTGGCGCTGTGGCACACCGCTCCATAGGGGCAGTAGCGGCAGGCATCGTGCTTGTCCCCCCGGGTATAGGGGTTGGGGGTCACATTGCCGGAGGCGATCTCGTCCACCATGCCCTCCAGGACACGGAACACATGCTGTTCCAGCAGCCGCATCTGGGCCGGATCCGCCAGATCTCCCACCAGCTCGCCCTTTTTCTCTGTGCAGCACAGCCTGCGCAGATCGCCCTCCGGGGCCATGGCCCGGATCACGGCATCGTCCTTCAGCAGCAGGCCCTGGCGCTTCCATTCCTTGATGCGCAGATCCGCCGCCTCCTCCGGCTCCGGGCGGCTGTCGGCCTTCACTACAGGTACCCGGGCCGGAAAATACTGCACCCCGGCCGCCTGGGCATCCGGCCCCAGAACCGTTCCCCCGGCCTTCTCCAATGCGAACAGGTACAGGAGCATTTGCAGGCCCACGCCGTTGTAAATATCGCAGTAGTCAAAGTCCTTTCTGCCGCTTTTATAGTCCACCACCCGGAAATAGCGCTTGCCGTCCAGCTCTAGGGTGTCCACACGGTCCACAATTCCCCGCAAAAGCGCCTGCATTTGCCCGGCCCGGATGGAAATGGGGGGCATTTTTTCCCCATCGCCAAAGCCCAGCTCCCAATCCGCCGGCCGGAACGGCACGCTGCTTAGCTCCTGCCAAAGCTCCTGCACTACCAGCGCCACCTCCTGCCGGTTCCGCTGGAACAGGTATTCGGCCCGCTGGGAAAAATCGCCGGACTCCAGGCGGCATTCCTCCGCCGCCTGGGCGGCCAGAACTTGGGTCTGCTCCAGGGGCACCTGGTGAAAGCCGCCCCGATCCATCACGCAGCGCACCGTCTGCTCCAGCACCTTGTGGATGAAGCTGCCGAAGGCGGTTGGATCCTCCGCCGCCTCCCGGCACTCCCGCAGACGAAGGCCGTACTTCAGAAAATAGGCCATGCGGCACTCCGCCTGCTGATCCACCTGGGAGGCCGAAAGCCGTAGCTTTTGCCCGTACAGCCCCCGGATATGCTCGCCGGACACCCCGCCCAGGCTGTGCTCGGCCCAGCGCTGGCTTTCCGCATACCACTGCATCAGCCCCAGCCGCTGCGCCAGAGCCTCCTCCCGGCGGCTCCACAGCAGAATACCGGCCTCCTGGGGGTCGGCCATGGCCGCTCCCAGACCGGGCTGTACGATTTGCTCGCCCCCGGCCATGTCCGCCAGGCGGCGATAAATATAGGAGCATTGTCCGCCGGGATAGGAAACGGTGACCGTCTCCCTGGCCCCGCAGAACACGCCGCAGATTTCGGCAAACTCATTTTTCAGCCGCTCCGAGGCGCTGCCGTTCAAAGGCAGACCAAGGCCCCGGAGCTTCTCGCGCTCCTGATCCGTCAGCACGCCGGAGCTGCTACCGTATGCGGGCAGAGCGCCCTCCACGGCCCCCAGCACAAACAGGTGCCTGGCCTGCTGGCAGCGCTGAGCGCTCACCGCACCGGCGGACACGGCATCCAGCGCCGCCGGGATGGTGCCCACATCATACTGCCCCAGGAGCAAGGCAAACAGGCGGGTAAACACCTCCGGCTCCCACGCCGTCTGGCCCAAAATGGCATACATCTGCTCCATGGCCGTCATCAAAATTTCCCACATCTGGTTCAAAATCTGGGCGCTGCGGTCGTCCCCGGCCTGCTCCAGCTCCTGGGCCATTTCCGTGAGCCGCCGGGCCAGTTCCACTTCCTCTAAGAAGCGGTAGAGGCCCTGCATCTGGCCGGCCAGGTTCCCCGCCTCCCGGAACGCCCGGCTCAGGCGGATCAGGGGTTCCACGCCGGCTCTGCGGCACCGCTCCAGCTCCTCAAGCTGCTGCCGGGCCTCCTCCGTCCATTCGGCTCCCGGCCCGTCCGGGTGCAGGGTCCACGGCTCCTGCCAGCGTTTCCCCCGAATGCCCCAGGTCACGGCATAGTTTTCCAGCCGGTCGCATTCGTCCAAGCTCAGAGGGGACAGCAGGGAGCGCAGATAGCGCAGCACCTCCTGCCGGTCGAAGCCGCCCAGGGCCGCCTCCATGGCGCAGATCAGGGCCGAGGCCACGGTTTTTCCTAAAATGCTCTCGGTTCCGGCGATATACAGGGGTATTCCAAAGCGGTCGAACACCTGCTGCACCGTCCCCCGATAGGCGGCCATATCGCCGAAAACCAGGCTGATATCCCGATAGCGGCAGCCGGAGCGCACCAGTTGGGTGATCTGCTCCGCCACGGCCTGCACCTCGTGATACACGCTGTCCGCCCGCCAGGCCCGCACCGCCGGATTGGGCCGCAGAGCGCCCTGGAACAGACTTTCGCACACCCCCGCCAGCGGGGTTTCCTCCGGGGGAAGATATACGACTTCCGTGGGGATTTCGGCGGCCTTGGCGAAGCGGAGCAGCTCCCCCGCCGTCTCCCCGGCCTTTTCAAAGGCCAGCTTCCCGGAATTGGGCCGGTCTGTATGGAAGCCCAGGGTCACACAGGGGCTGGTCTGGATCAGCTGCTGCAAAATCTCCAGGTGCTGCCTGGAAAAATCCGGGAAGCAGTCCAGATAAAAATGGTGCCGCTGGGCATAATCTCCCGCCGCAAGCTGTTCCAGCAGGCAGCTCATCTGATCCCGGGGGTCCCGCTTGCCCCGCAGGCACAAGGCATCATATGTATCCATGAGCAGGGCCAACTCCTCCAGCTTCTGGGCCAGAGCGCCCTCTGTCTGCCCGGCGGCCTGGCGCAGATCCGCCCCGGACACGCAGCAGCGTTTCAATTCGTCCACAGCCTCCACCGTGGCCGCCAGAAATTCCGGCTTGCTCTCCACGGCGGCATAGGCCTTCAGGCGGCTGTGGAGCTGCTTCGCCGCCGCCGCCATGGCCACGATCCGCCCGCCGGCATCCAGACAGCCCCGGTCGCCGCCCATTTCCTCGCTCACCCGCCGGGCCAAGCGGGTGAAGGACAGCACCTCGGCATAGCGGCTGACCGTATCCCCCGCCGCCTGGCAGAGCCGCCGCTCCGTGTCGTGGCTGATCAGCTCCGGCACGATCCAAATGCGGCCGCCCTGGCGGTTGCGGGTGTCCTGTGCAATAGAATGCAAAATATATTCCCGGACCGTCACCCAATCCGGCCCTAAAATCATGCGCAACATCTTGCCCACCTGCCTTTGGGTCTATTGTACCATATTTCGACAAAAAAACAAGCCCCTGCGCAGAAGAGCAATGCTTCATACGAACCATTCTTTGCGCAGATGCTTGTTTTTGGCCCATGCGGAACGGAACACCGGGATGTAGGTTTCCCTTTTCCGCTCCGCATTTCCGCAGGGAGGACCCGCCGATGAAACCGCCGCC
>CAYLHM010000051.1:0-8829 GCA_964383485.1 uncultured Oscillospiraceae bacterium | reverse complement strand
GACCTGGTGGACGAGGGTCAGATCTCTGAGAAGCAGGCCGTGGCGATGATCGAGCCCCGAACCCTGGACACGCTGCTCCATCCCCAGTTTGATACCGCCGCTCTGAAAGCGACCAAGCCCGTTGCCCGGGCGCTGGCTGCTTCCCCCGGAGCTGCCTGCGGCAAGATCGTTTTCTCCGCCGAGGATGCCAAGGCTTGGGCTGCCCGGGGAGAGAGGGTGGTTCTGGTTCGTCTGGAGACTTCCCCCGAGGATATCGAGGGCATGAAGGCGGCTCAGGGCATCCTCACTGTCCGGGGCGGCATGACTTCCCACGCTGCCGTTGTGGCCCGTGGTATGGGCACCTGCTGCGTGTCCGGCTGTACCGCTATCGCCATGGATGAGGAGAACAAGCAGTTCACCTTGGCTGGCAAGACTTATCACGAAGGTGACTTCCTGTCCCTGGATGGCTCCACCGGCTGCATCTATGACGGCATCGTTCCCACCCAGGAGGCTCAGATTGCCGGTGAGTTTGGCCGGATCATGGGCTGGGCGGACAAGTATCGCCGCCTGGAGGTTCGCACCAATGCCGACACTCCCAGAGACGCCAAGAAGGCCCGTGAGCTGGGCGCCGAGGGCATTGGTCTGTGCCGTACCGAGCATATGTTCTTCGAGGAAGGCCGTATCGCTTCCTTCCGGGAGATGATCTGCGCCGACACCGTAAAGGAGCGGGAAGCCGCTCTGGCAAAGATCCTGCCTATGCAGCAGTCCGATTTTGAGGCTCTGTACACTGCTATGGAGGGTCGTCCTGTGACCATCCGGTTCCTGGATCCTCCGCTCCATGAGTTCGTTCCGACCACTGACGAGGAAATCGAACTGCTGGCGAAGGCCCAGAATAAGACCGTTCAGCAGATCCGGGACATCATCGCTTCTCTCCACGAAGCCAACCCCATGATGGGTCACCGCGGCTGCCGTCTTGCCGTTACCTATCCCGAGATTACCACCATGCAGACCAAGGCTGTGATTCGGGCCGCTCTGAACGTGAAGAAGGCTCACCCCGACTGGCCCCTGGTTCCTGAGATCATGATCCCCCTGGTGGGCGATGTGAAGGAACTGAAATATGTCAAGGACACTGTGGTAAAGACCGCTGACGAAGAAATCGCAGCTGCCGGCATCGATCTGCACTACGAGGTGGGCACCATGATCGAGATCCCCCGTGCCTGCATCACCGCTGACGAGATTGCCAAGGAAGCCGCTTTCTTCTGCTTCGGTACCAACGACCTGACCCAGATGACCTTCGGCTTCAGCCGTGACGATGCCGGCAAGTTCCTGGGCGCCTACTATGATGCCAAGATCTACGAGAGCGATCCCTTCGCCAAGCTGGATCAGACCGGCGTGGGCCAGCTCATGAAGATGGCTGTGAAGCTGGGCAAGGGTCAGCGGCCCGACCTGCATTGCGGCATCTGTGGCGAGCATGGCGGCGACCCCGCCAGCGTGGAGTTCTGCCACACCATCGGCTTGGACTATGTGTCCTGCTCGCCCTTCCGGGTCCCCATCGCCCGCCTCGCCGCTGCCCAGGCGGCCATTAAGGAAATGTAAAATGCACGGCTTTTTGCCTGCAAACACTTTGAAATAGCGACTGGGGCCAGGCAATGCACCTGGCCCCAGATTTTTGCCCGCCGCATAAGCCGCAGGCGATTTCGTCAGAGCTTCCTCAAATATTTTGAAAAGCTGCTTCGCCATTGAAGGCGCAATCCCGAACAGGGGACAGCTCGTCCAGACCGCCGTTGGCCCGTGCCACTGCCAGGGCGGCTTCGTCGGCAACCAGGGTAAAGTCCGGGTGGAGCTGCATGATGGAGGCGGGCACCTTGGGGGTCACGGGGCCCCAGAAAGCCGCCCACAGAATGGGAGCCTTTTTCTCGCCGGTGGCGATCATCACCACCCGCTTTGCCTGCAGAATGTCCAGGATGCCCATGGTGTATGCCCTGCGGGGAACCTGCTCCGGCCGCTGAAAGAAGCGGGCGTTGGCATCAATGGTGGCCTGGGCCAGCTCGACACAGTGGGTGCCCTTGACAAACTCGTCGCACGGCTCGTTGAAGCCAATGTGGCCGTTGTTGCCGATGCCCAGAAGCTGGAGATCCACGCCGCCCAGGCTGCGGATCATGCGGTCGTAGCGGGCGCATTGCCGCTGGGCATCTAAATCCAGGCCGTTGGGCAGATGGGTGTTTCTGGGGTCGATGTTGATGTGGTCGAAGAAATGCTCTCGCATGAAGTGAATATAGCTCTGCTCGTTGTCGGCGCCCAGGCCCACATATTCGTCCAGGTTCACGCTGCGGACCTGGGCAAAGTCCAGATCGCCCTTGTTGTACCAGTCGATGAGCTGCTCGTATGTACCGACGGGGGAGCTGCCGGTGGCCAGGCCCAGGACACTGTCGGGCTTCAGCAGCACCTGGGCTGAGATGATGTTGGCGGTTTTCCGGCTGGCATCCTTGTAATTTTTAGCGCAAATGATCCGCATAGGGTGAACGCTCCTTTTTCGAACTGTTTTGCATCAATTCTAGCATTTCAGGCGAAAAAAGTACAGCTTTCCCGACCAAATGTGAATATTTTGGTAAAAACAAAATCATATTTGCAACCCCGCCCGCTGCCGCTTCGGGCGGGCCGGGAAGGAAGTTCGATGGCCAGCCGGTGCGGCGCTAATTGGATATAGCCTCCGGGCCGGCTTCGCTGCGGCAGGAAGCACGGTAGTTGCTGGGCGTAGTTCCTACGATCCGCTTGAACAGGCGGCTGAAGTAATACACATCGGAAATCCCGACCTGCTCCACAATATACTTGATCTGCAAATTGTTGGTGCGCAGTAAAAATTTTGCCCGCTCTATACGCCGCCGGTTTACATAATCCGTCAAGGGGATGCCAACCTCCCGGCTGAACAGGGAGGAGAGGTAGCTGGGGCTTACATACACCTGGGCCGCAATGTTTTTCAGCGTCAGGTTTGCAGTCAGATCCTCATCGATCAAACGGATCACCCGTTTGATCAAAGGGGATTTATATTTCTGGGTAAACTGGCGCACCATCCGGCAGTACTCCCCCACAAAATGCTGTGCCAGCGCCAGCGCCTGGTCCACGCTGGTCAGCGCTTCGCACTGCCGGAGACAGCGGGTATAGCAGGCGTTGATGTGCATGGGGTGAACCTTTGCCTGCTCGGCCGAGATACGCAGCAGACTGTTCAGACCCAGCAGGTCATCTTTCACGCTGCGCAGCTTATCCGAAATGCCGCATCCGGTGCGGGTGCTAAACAGCTTGGACACGGATTCCGAAGCCCGAAGCTGATCCCCGCAGCCCACCGCATACATCAGGGACTGCTCAAGCTCATAACGGTACTCCAGCAGCTGCATCGACAGCAGCGGAGACTCCGCAGCCTGTGCAGAAGGGCTGCCCCAATCGGGGAAAGGCGTGAGATTCATACCCTCCGGGGAAACAATTTGAAAGGCGCCCACGCCGTAGATGTGTTCCGCAAGGGCTGTGACTATGGAGAAAAAGGTTTGCTGGCTCGGGGAAACAGAGATCTGCCGATAATAATCCCGGAGCTGCTCAGAAATTTGAGGCGGAAGATCGAAGCTGTCTGCGATGGAGGAGAATTGTTCGGCGGGCAGAGGCTCAAACAGGGCCGGCCCGCAGGCCAGAAATTCCTGTGCGCCCAGGCGCAGAACTACATAGCGGCAGTGGAACCGGTCGCTAAAGAAATAGACCATTTTGTCGGCACATTTTTCCAAGAACCGCCCGATGTCGGTGGTGTTGTCAAAGTCACACAAAACCGCTTGCCACAGGCCCAAATTCGGCACTGATCTCGGTTCAAGTGGCAGGGAAAAATGGTGTACGGGAATATGGTTGATCTCCAGAACATGGGATGCAAACTGAAGTACGCCTTGATCCATCGCTGTGGCCCTCCGCCTCTTGTGAAAATGATTATTTCATGAAATATTATATCAAGAATTTTTGTGAAATTCAACAACAAAAATAAAAATTATGCAAATTTTGATAAATTTAGTCCTAGGAAAATAGAAGCATAGCTGATATGATAAATATAAGGGCTTCAACGCCGGATCTTGGGCGAAAAAAGCCCGCCGTATAAGCCGCAGGCGATTGATCTTGCGCCTCCCTCATGCGGCTTCAATACAGTTGGATCGCAGAAGCTGTTTTCTGAGATCGAGCATTATAAGGAGTGATTTTATGCGGAACATCATCAATCTCAATCAGTGCTGGAAATTCATTCAAAAGGATGTGGGGCTGCCCCAGTCGCTGCCGACCGATTGGCAAACCGTGGATCTGCCTCACACCTGGAACGCAGTGGACGGTCACGATGGCAACGGGGCCTATGACCGGGGCCGGTATTGGTATGCCAAGAGCTTCCCCACCCCGAAGCAGCCCCTGGGCGGAGGCCGGATCTATGTGGAGGTTTTGGCCGCCGGGCAGCAGGCCACGGTTTACTGCAACGGTCAAAAGGTCATCTATCACGAGGGTGGCTATTCCGCATTCCGAGGGGACATCACGGAGCTGTGCAGAGAGGACGGGGACAACCTCCTGGTGATTGCGTGCAGCAATGAGGAAAAGAGCAATGTCTATCCCCAGTCAGCGGACTTCACCTTCTACGGCGGATTGTACCGGGGCGTGAACCTGATCAGTGTGCCGGCTGCTCACTTCGATTTGGATCACTATGGCGGCCCCGGCCTGGCCGTAACGCCCAAGCCCTGTGCGTGCGGCGGTGCGAATTTTGAACTGGAGACCTGGGTCAAGGGAGCGGACGAAAACTTTACCGTGCTGTATTCCGTTCGGGATGCCGAGGGCCGGGAAGTGGCCGGTGCGACCCGCCCTGCGGACGCAACTAAGGTCACGGTCTATGTCCCCGATGCGACACTCTGGGACTGTGATCACCCCTACCTCTACACCGTAACTGCGACCCTCCAGCGCCGGAATGAGGCCTATGACGAGGTTTCCACCCGTGCCGGTATCCGCAGCTTCTCCTGCGATCCGCAGAAAGGCTTTATTCTCAACGGTGTACCCACCCCGCTGCGGGGCGTCAGCCGGCACCAGGATCGGCTCTACAAGGGCAACGCCCTGACCAGGGAGGATCACTACAACGATGCACGGATCATTAAGGAACTGGGCGCCAACACCATTCGCCTGGCCCATTACCAGCACAGCGAGGATTTCTACGATGCCTGCGATGAGCTGGGCTTTGTGGTCTGGGCAGAAATTCCCTTCATCAGCGTCATGAGCAAGGATCCTGCCGCCCATGAAAACTGCATCAGCCAGATGACGGAGCTGATCACCCAGGCCTATAACCATCCCTGCATCTGCTTCTGGGGCATTTCCAATGAAATTCTGATCGGCGGCATCTCCGATCAGCTGGTGGAGAATCACAAGGAGCTGAATGCCCTGGTGAAGAAGCTGGATCCCACCCGCCTGACCACCATCGCCCATGTTTCCATGACCCCCGTGGAAAGCCCCATGCACCACATCACCGATGTGATCAGCTACAACCACTATTTCGGCTGGTACGGCGGCAAGATCGAAGACAACGCCCCCTGGCTGGATATGTTCCACGCCAAGCACCCGGATCTGTGCTTGGGCATAAGCGAGTATGGCTGCGAGGGCATTATTACCTACCACGGCCCGAACCCCGCCTGCAAGGATTACAGTGAGGAGTACCAGGCACTGTATCACGAGGAGATGGCCAAGGTGTTCGACGACCGCCCCTGGATTTGGGCCAGCCATGTTTGGAATATGTTCGACTTTGGCTGCGCAGCCCGGAACGAGGGCGGCGTTGCGGGGCGGAACAATAAGGGCCTTGTGACCATGGATCGGAAAACCAGGAAGGATAGTTTCTATGTTTACCAGGCATACTGGTCCAAGAAGCCCATGGTGCATCTGTGCGGACGGCGGTACGCCCAGAGAGCCGGGGAGACCACCTTGGTGAAGGTCTACTCCAACCAGCCCCGTGTTTCCCTCTACCTGAACGGTAAGCTGCTGGAAACGAAGGAAGCCTACCGGGTGTTCAGCTTCACGGTGGCGCTGGAGGAGGGCTTTAATGTGCTGGTTGCCGATGCCGAGGGTATCAAGGACAGCATCACCCTGGAAAAGGTGGAGAAGGAGCCCTCCGTTTATGTCCTGCCGGAGATCAACGAGCGGGCAGAGGGTGTTGCCAACTGGTTTAAGCAGGTGGGCGACTTAGATCTCAAGGCGCCTATGGAATTTCCTGAGGGCAAATACAGCATCAATGATACCCTGGAGGAGCTGTCTAATAGCCCGGAGGCTCTTGAGATCGTCACCAAGGCCGTGAAGCTGGCAACGAACTTCCTCATCGCCCCGGGTGAAGGAATGTGGGATATGATGAAGAATATGGCCCCCAAGGACATGGCCAAAATGGGCGGCAGCCTGATGCCGGAGGGCTTCATCGAAGGCCTGAACGCCCAGCTTATCAAGATCGACAAATAAATCAAGCGTTTGGCCCTCCTGCCCCGGCTTGGGGCAGGAGAGGCCCCGCCTCAAAACACGCCCAGGATTGTACGCACCACAGGTTTCCTGTGTTTTGCAGTAATATTATAGAAAAGGAGTATGATTTTTATGGCAAAAGACTCATCAACCACGCTTCGTCCGTTTGGCATGAAGGATAAGCTGAGTTATGCCTGCGGCGATGTTGCCAACGACTTCACCTTTATGCTGATGTCCACCTTTATGCTGAAGTTCTACACGGACATTATGGGCGTTTCTTCGGCACTGGTGGGCGCCGTGATGTTTGCGGCCCGCTTCGTGGATGCGTTCACGGATGTCGGCATGGGCACCATTGTGGACATGACCGACCCCAATAAATCCAAACTCGGCAAGTTCCGCATATGGATCCTGCGGGGCTGTCTGCCTGTGGCAGCCTTTGGATTTTTGGTGTTCGGCAGCTTCCTGCGGAACGCCGTCCTTGGAATTAAGATCGTATGGATGTTTGTGACCTATATTCTTTGGGGCAGCGTATTCTACACCATGGTGAACATTCCCTACGGCTCCATGGCATCCGCCATCACAGACGATCCCGACCAGCGCACGGCTCTGTCATCATTCCGCTCCATCGGCGCTACCATTGCAGGCTTGGTGCTGGGTGTTGCCGGCCCCTTGGCGGTTTATGTGTATAACGACGAAGGCCAGCAGATCATGGATGCCACCAGGATGATGATTTTTGCGGCGGTATGCGGTGTGATCGCGGTCGTATTCTACCTCATCTGCGTCTTTGGCTCGGTCGATCGTGTATATATTCCACCCAAGAAGAAGGAGAAGGAAAAGAAGGCCGGTGAGAAAGGAACGCTCACGGCCCTTCTGACGGACAAAGCGCTGCTGCTGCTGATCATTAGCACGATCTTTATGCTGCTGACCCAGATGACCCAGCAGTCTATGGCACAGTATATTTATCCGAACTACTATGGCGACAAAACAGCCCAGGCTACGGCCAGCGCGATCGGCTGCATAGCGATGATCGTTGTGGCGTTCTTCGCACCCAAGCTGGTGCAGAAATTCGGCAAGCGGGAACTGGGCATTGTGGCCATGGGAATGGGCGCAGTGGTATATCTCGTGACCTTCCTGATCCGCCCGGAGAATGTCTGGGTTTTCATAGCCCTCCAGACCCTGTCCTATATTGCTCTGGGCGCCTTCACGGCCATCTGCTTTGCGATGATCATCGATGTCATTGACAATGCCGAGGTAAAAACCGGAAATCGAGATGACGGCAAGTACTATGGTGTGTATTCCTTCGCCAGGAAACTGGGGCAGGCGCTTTCCTCCCTCCTTGCCGGCGGATTGCTGGAATGGATCGGTTACGATGCGACTACGGCCTATGATCCCGATGTTCTTACCGGCATCTTTAATGTAAGTACTCTGATCCCGGCCGTCGGCTATGCGGTCTCTGCTGTGTTCCTGGTGCTCTATCCCATGAAAAAGAGCATCGTGGATGCCAATGCCACAGAACTGGCCAGCCGCCGCGAACAGAAGTAAACGAAATTGCCTCCTATTTAGCCCGCCCGGGGCGGGAATTTTCCCACCCCGGGCTGTTCTGTTTCCATTCTCAGGAGGGCTGCGTTATGGCATTGGCTTTTGGGCGTGGGTGGACGGAGCCCTGATCGCCGGGATGCCGGAATGATCGTGACCCGGGATCCGCAGGATGCTTCAAATTTTAGCTAAATTCCAAAAAAAATGGCTGCGGCCATTGATTGCGTCTTGCCTTTCGCCTCGGTTCGTGATATACTAGGAGCGAGGGATCCGGCCATTTGCGTCGGCGGATATTTCCCGGGCACACCGGGCGCTTTGGCAGAAAAGCGGATGGCCGGTGCGGATGCCATTACAGATCAGGACTCCGTAGATTTCCGCTGCGGCGTTTGGGACGCCAGACTTTGATGAAGGAGTAAAACAGCTTATGAAAAGTGCATTTCGTTGGTACGGCGACAGCGACCCTGTCACCCTGGAGTATATCCGGCAAATTCCCGGTATGCGCTCCATTGTTTCCGCCGTGTACGATGTGAAGCCCGGCGAGGTTTGGCCGGAGGAGGCGATCGCCCATATTGCAAATCGCTGCAGAGAAAATGGCCTGGTTTTCGATGTGGTGGAGTCCATCCCGGTGACGGAGGAGATCAAGCTGGGCCGCCCAGAGCGGGAGCGGCATCTGGATAACTACTGTGAAAACATCCGCCGCTGCGCAAAATACGGCGTGAAGTGCGTCACCTACAATTTTATGCCGGTTTTCGACTGGACCCGTACCCAGCTGGACAAGAAAGCCGCCGACGGCTCCACCTCCCTGGTGATGTATTGGGATCAAAT
>CAYLHM010000050.1:0-8851 GCA_964383485.1 uncultured Oscillospiraceae bacterium | reverse complement strand
TTATCAAAAACACACCGCTTTTGCAACCGAAAAATCAGAAACTTTTCGTAAATCCTGGGTATAAAGCCTCCCAGGGGGCAGCACAAGGCCGCAGTCCGAAAAGGCTGCGGCCGGGTGTGTATGTAGCTTATTCCTCCGGAAAGAGCTTCTGCGCACAGTATTTGATGATGGAACGCCGGGTGACGATGCCGATAAAGGCGCCCTTGTCGTCCACCACCGGGACAAAATTCTGGCTGCTGGCCCGGCCCACCAGATCCTGCATGGAGGTGGTGACCCGCACCGGCACATTGTCCCACCTGCGCTGGATCTCCGTGATCCGATGTGCCTCCGCCTGGCGCATATCCATATAACACATATCCTTTAGGCTCCAGAGCAGGTCCCCTTCGGTGAGGGTGCCCCGGTACTCGCCCCGGCGGTTGAGAATAGGCAGGGCCGCCATCTGGGCCGCCTCCATCTTTTCCAGGGCCTGGCGAATGGTGTAGTCATCGTATAGATAGGTACACATGGCCTTGGGTGTGAGGAAAAATAAAATATTATTCATAGGAACTCCTTTGCTATATTGATCCGTCATCTTCCAGCTATATTATAGCATATTTTTCTCAAAGAAGCACTAAAATTTTTCGTGAATAAGCTGTAACGCTCCCAAATTTTCATGTTCTAATTTGTATAGTTTGCACAAAAGTCTGCCGCTTCCCGGGCTTTTCCCGGAAAAAACCGCAAAAAAGCACAGAACCGGGAACGGGCCGCTCCCAATTCTGTGCTTTCTGTTTTTGAAAATTCAATTTTCCTTGTCGCTGTCCAGCAGGGCAGTGGGCGAGGCCTCGCCGATGGGCCGCCCGGCCATGCAGTTTGCAAACTGTGCGCCGGTCATGGTTTCGTTCTTCATCAGGAAATCCACCACCTGCCGCAGCTTTTCCCCGTCCTTTTTCAGAATGTCGGCGCAGTGCTGATAGGCCCGGTCGATGAGCTGCTGAACCTCCCGGTCGATGGCCCCCGCCACCCGCTCGGAATAGCTCTTGGTCTTTTCAAAATCCCGGCCAATGAACACCTCGCCATCGGAAAGATAGCTGACGGTACCCAGATTTTCGCACATACCATAGCGGGCGACCATGTCCCGTGCCAGCTTGGAGGCCCGGTCGATGTCGTTGGAGGCCCCGGTGGAAATATCGTCCAGGAACAGCGCCTCCGCCACCCGGCCGCCCAGCAGGCCCACAATCTGCTCGTACATTTCGTTGCGGGTCAGGTGGCTGGAATCCTCCTTGGGCTGGCTCCAGGTCAGGCCCATGGCCTGGCCGCGGGGAATGATGGAGATCTGCCGCACCGGGTCATGCGTGGGCAGGTTGTACATGGCCACGGCATGGCCCGCCTCGTGTACGGCGGTCAGGTAGCGATCCCGCTCCAGGCGAACACGGCTGCGCTTTTCGGGGCCGGCCATAATTTTCATCATGGCCTCGTTCAGATCCTCCATGGTCAGCACCGGGCGGTTTTCCCGTGCCGCCATGATCGCCGCCTCGTTGAGCAGGTTGCTCAGATCCGCCCCGGTAAAGCCGGAGGTCGCCAGGGCCACGGTGCCCAGATCCACGCTGCTGTCCAGCTTCTTGTTCCGGGCATGAACCTTCAGGATTTCCTCCCGCCCCTTGGCATCGGGAGCGCCCACATAGATCTGCCGGTCAAAACGGCCGGGGCGCAGCAGGGCCGGATCCAGGATATCCGGCCGGTTGGTGGCCGCCAGAACGATCACGCCCTGGGCATGGCTGAAGCCGTCCATCTCCACCAGGAGCTGGTTCAAAGTCTGCTCCTTTTCATCGTGTCCGCCGCCCAGGCCGGAGCCCCGCTTGCGGCCCACGGCATCGATCTCATCAATAAAAATGATGGCCGGAGCAATCTTCTTTGCCTGGGCAAACAGATCCCGCACACGGCTTGCGCCCACGCCCACATACAGCTCCACAAAATCCGAGCCGGAAATGGACAGGAACTGCACCCCCGCTTCCCCGGCAACTGCCCGTGCCAGCAGGGTCTTGCCGGTACCCGGAGGGCCGACCAGCAGCAGGCCGTGGGGTATTCTGGCGCCGATTTCCTCGAATTTTGCCGGATCCCGCAGGAAATCCACAACCTCCTGCAGCTCCTGCTTTTCCTCGTCAGCACCGGCGACATCCTGGAAGGTCACCTTTTTGCCGTCCGGCACCCCCAGCACCGTCCTTGCCCGGCCAAAGCCGGAAACGGCGTTGCCGCTGTTCATGCGGCTCATCATAAAGAACCAGATAAACAGCAGCACCAGGCCCACCAGCAGCAGAGGCAGCGCCCAGGACCAGGCAGAAGGCTCCTCCGCCGGCTGAAAGTCAAAGCTCTCCAGCACGCCGGACTCCTTTTGGGCCAGCAGGGTGTCCCACATCTCCCGGCGGAAGCTCTCGGCATCTGCCAGATTGCAGGTCAGCTCGGTTTTCCCGTTATAGGGCTGCCTCAGGGACAGGTAGATGGTTTGCCCGCTGACAGTAAAGCTCTTGACCTGCTCCTGCTGGATCAGCTCGACGATTTTGGAATAGGGCAGGCTGTCTGTCTTGTTTTCAAAAAGTCCCATCATCCAGGAAAACAGCAGGGCAAGCACCCCGAGATACAGCACCAGCGTGATCAAAGTTCGTTTTTTCAAAGCAATGCTCCTTATTGTTTTCCGGCTTCGGCCGGAGATTTTGGGAGGTCAGACCTCCCCTTGTTCAAAAATCAGTTGTACCGCCGGAAGCTCCCGTGCGGCCCGATCCAAGTTCATGCCCACACCGTACACGCCGATCATTCCGGCACCGTCACAGACCACCGGAACCCAAGGGCGCAGGCCAGCCGGAATTTTGCGGTCAATGAATATTTTTTTCAGATCCTTGCAGCCGCCACGCAGGCGGATGCGATCGCCGGCTTGGCGGCTGCGCACATACACCTGACCAACCGGGTGAACCGTGAACACCTGCTGGGAACAGATGAGTTCCCGGGCAGTCTGCCAGCGCAGGCGCAGACCCCGGCCCAGCTCCAGGCATTGGCCCGGCTCCAGAAAGCAGATCTCCCTGGGCTGCGCCGCCTGAAGCGGCTCCAGCCGGTCATAGTTCCGGCAGATCACCACCCCGCCGGGCAGTTCCAGCCGGGCGGAGGGCTTGCTGGAATAAAGCAGGCTCCGGGCCTGGTCGATGTGGCGGCTCTCCGGCTCCGGCACCCCCCATTCCTGCAAAAAACGGGTGAGGATCCGGCTCTGCACCGCCTCCGGCAGGGTCCGCAAGTGGGACACGCTGGGAAGCGCGGCGGTCTGAGCCAACCGGTCAAGGGCCTCCTCGTCCATACGCAGCCGCTGGGCCGTATTGGATAAGTTTTCCGCAATTTTGGGGTTTTCCGCCGCCAGCAGGGGCATCACCCCGTGGCGCAGGCGGTTGCGCAGAAATGTGTCCTCGGCGTTGGTGCTGTCCTCCACCCAGGGAATGCTGTATTCCTTCAAAAAGGCCAGCACCTGCTGCCTGGTCACCCCCAGCATGGGCCGGATCAGCGGCCCGTTCACCGGGGCAATGCCCCCCAGGCCACGCAGGCCGGTGCCCCGGATCAGGTGCATCAGCAGGGTCTCGGCGTTGTCGTCGGCGGTGTGGGCCGTGGCGATTTTGCCCCCCAGGCTCCTCAGAAAGGCATAGCGGGCCTCCCTTGCGGCGGCTTCCAGGCCCTTTTCCCCGGCCTTTACCTGGCCTTGGCCCACGGTGAGGGGAATTTGATAGTCGGCGCAGAACACCCGGACAAAGTCCTCGTCCCGCTTTGACTCCTGCCCCCGCAGGCCATGGTTGAAGTGGGCGGCCTCCAGGCGAATGCCCAGCCGCTGCCGCAGCAGGTACATTCCCCACAGCAGGGCCATGGAGTCCGCTCCGCCGGATACGGCGCAGATCACCCGATCCCCCGGCTCCAGCATTTTATAGCGGCGAAGCTGCTCCAGCAGACTATTCAGCATGCTTCCACTCCCGGTCTGCAAAGGTCTGGTACTGGCCCACCCATTGGAGCTTGGCCGTGCCGGTTTCCCCGTGGCGGTTTTTCGCTACAATGCACTCGGCCACATTTTTTTCCTCCGTATTGGGATTGTAATAGTCATCCCGGTACAAGAACAGCACCTCGTCGGCATCCTGCTCGATAGCGCCGGATTCCCGAAGATCCGACAGCATGGGCCGCTTGTCCGTGCGGCTTTCCGGGCCACGGGAGAGCTGGCTCAGGCAGACCACCGGGACATTCAGCTCCTTGGCCATGATTTTCAGGGCACGGGAGATATCGCCCACGATCTGCACCCGGTTTTCCCCGCTTCGGCCGCTGCCGGAGTCGCTCATGAGCTGTAAATAGTCGATGATGACCAGGCCCAAATTGTCCAGGCGGCGGCACTTGGCGTTGATATCCGCCACGGTGACAGAGGGCGTGTCGTCGATGCGCAGGTCGGTCTGGCTCAGCACCGCCGAGGCCATGCACAGCTTTTCCCACTCTTCGTCGCTGAGCTTGCCGGTGGTGAGCTTTTGCAGCTCCACAAAGCTCTCGCTGGCCAGCAGGCGCATGACCAGCTGCTCCCGGGACATTTCCAGGCTAAATACAGCCACGGTCTTTTTGTATTTTTTCGCCACGCGCAGGGCGATATTCAGGGCAAATGCGGATTTACCCATGGCCGGGCGGGCGGCGATCAGCAGCAGGTCGGATTTGTTCAGGCCGTTGATTTTGGTGTCCAGATCCCGCAGGCCGGTGGACAGGCCGGCGATCTCCGAGCCGGACTCGCTCAGCTCCTTCAGCCGGTCAAACACCTTGTGCAAAATGGTGCCCACATGCTCCAGGGTCTCACCCCGTTCCCCCTTGCGCAGAGCGTAGATCTTCTGCTCGGCTGTTTCCAGGATCTCCGCCGGGGTGCCCACCTGGGCATACACCGCCTCGCCGATCTCCTGGGTGGCCGTTGCCAGGTCCCGGAGCATGGCCTTATCCCGGACAATGCCCGCATAGCGCCGAGCGTTGGCAGCGGTGGGGGTGATCTCCATGAGCTGCATGATATAGTCCCGGCTCTGGTCGGTATAGGTTCCCAGCTCCCGGAGCTTTTCCAGCACCGTCACCGGGTCGATGGTCTGGGAGAAGTTGAACATGGTGTAAACCGCTTCATAGATCTCCCGGTTCTGGCGCAGGTAAAAATCCCCCGGCTTCAAAATGCCGATCACATCGGTCAGGCAGCGGCTGTCAATGAGAATGGAGCCCAGCACGGCCTGCTCTGCCTCCAAGGATTGGGGCATCTGCCGGGAAAGCAGCTCTTCGTCCATGGTTATTCTCCCTTTCTTTCTATATTATTATAGGGCAACGCCAAGCCTCCCCCTCTGGGGGAGGTGCGAAGTAGCGCACACTGGGCGGAGAGGGCAAGGCACGCAATGGCCTGTACATTGTACCCTCTCAGTCACGGCTTCGCCGTGCCAGCTCCAACGGGGGATTTCCCCAGTCACCAGACTGCGGACTGATGACAGCTCCCCCAAAAGTGGGCGCTTTGTTACGCTTCCTCGACCTTCACCGTCAGGGGGACTGTGATCTCATAGCCCAGCTTGCAGGTTACGGTGTAGGTCCCCACGGACTTGATGGACTCGGAAATGACGATTTTCCGCTTGTCCAGAGTGATGCCGGCCTTGGCTTTCAGGGCATCGGCGATCTCCTGGTTGGTAACAGAGCCGAACAGTCGCCCGGCGCCGCCGCCCTTGGCCGTGACCACCAGGGTCAGGTCCCGAAGCTGCTTGGACAGGGCCAGGGCATCCGCCTTTTCCTTGGCGATCCGCTCCTGGGCGGCCTTGTCGTTCATGCGCATGGTGTTGATGGCATCGGGCGTGGCCTCAATGGCCATTTTCCGGGGCAGCATATAGTTCCGGGCGTAGCCGTCGGAAACCTCCAGCATCTGACCCTTTTTGCCCTTGCCCTTGATATCCTGCAATAAAATGACTTTCATGTGTATCCCTCTTTATTATTCCGTATTTGCATAAAAATTGTCGATGGATGTGATCAGACGGTCCAGCACATCCTTTACCGTGGAATTTTGAACCTGAGCGCCTGCGCCCGCCGTGTTGCCGCCGCCGCCCAGCGGCTCCAAAATCAGCTGGGCATTTGCCTTTCCGATAGAGCGGCCGGATACATAGATCTGATTTCCGTCGGGAAACAGCACAAAGGAAGCGGTGATACCGGAAATATTCAGCAGTTCGTCTGCCGCCTGGGAGGCCAGCACCCGGGAGGTGGGCGCGTTCAGGGCCGCAATGGCGATCTCCTGGCGGTAGAGCCTGGCGGATTTAATGATCTGGTATTTGGCCAGGGTATCCTGGAAGTCGTTTTGCAGCAGCCGCTTGACCTCCACGGGGTCGGCGCCCCACTGGCGCAGCACCGCCGCCGCCTCGAAGGTGCGCTCGCCGGTGCGGATATTGAAGCTCTTGGTGTCCATAAAGATGCCGGCCAGCAGGCTCTTGGCTTCGATGGGCAGCACATCGGCCTTTTCCACGGCGTATTGCAGCAGCTCCGTGGTCAGCTCACAGGCGGAGGAGGCGTAGGGCTCGTGGAGGTTTACCACCACCGGGTCGATATAATCCGCCGCTCTGCGGTGATGATCCACCACACAGACCTTTGGAATGGCTTCCAAAAGGGGCTTGCACTCCACCTGATCCGGGCGGTTGGTATCCACCACCACCAGGGTGCTGCGGTTGTCGCACAGCAGCAGCGCATCCTGGCCGGAGATAAAGGCGGACTTGTACTCCGGCACGGCCCGGATCTCCTCCAGCAGCTTTTGGGACATATTCTTTTCCAGATCCAGGACGATGTGGGCCTTTTTGCCCTTTTTCCGGCACATACAGGCGATGCCCACGGCAGCCCCCACGGCATCCATATCCGCATTTTTGTGGCCCATGATGAACACCTGGCTGCTCTGGCCGATCAGCTCCATCATGGAATTGGCCGTGACACGGGAGCGCACCTTGCTGCGGTGATCCGCTTCCTTGCTGCGCCCGCCGTAGAAGGTGAAATTCAGCCGATCCTTGATCACCGCCTGATCGCCGCCCCGGCTGAGGGCCATTTCAATGGACAGGGCCGCAAAATCATAGCCCTCCTCAAAATCCACAGCATCCACGCCCATGCCAAAGGAAATGGAGGCGGCCATGCCCGCAGGACTTTCAATTTCATGGATCTCCTCCAGCAGGGAGAATTTTCCGTCGATGGCCCGGCGGAGATCCCGCTTTTCAAAGATGAACAGGAAGCGGTTCCGCTCCAGGCGGCGCAGCAGGCCGTGGTAGCCCTCGGTCCATTTGGTGATGACATTGTTGAGCTGGGCGTTCATGTTGGAGATGGCGGCCTCGCTCATATTCTTGATAAGCTCCTCGTAATTGTCCACCAAAATCAGGCCCACCACCGGGCGGGAGCGGATGTACTCGTCCCGCACCAGGTACAGCTCGGTGAGGTCGCTGAAATACAGGGCCGCCAGCACATCGCCGTCCGGCTGCTCCGGGCGGATCAGGTTCCCGTGAATGCGGTAGCGGCGATCCCCCAGGCTGAGATCGTAGGGCGCCTCCGTCTTGTCGGCGCCGAGCCAGTCCAGCTCGCAGCTTGGCAGCACCTTTTCCAGGGGGTACTCCAGATAGTGATCCTGCAGGCCGGTCATGCTGCGAAAGCGCTCGTTGGCCCAGATCACGGCGTGATCTCCCATCCGCACCAGGGCCATGGGGAAGGGCGCCTCCGTGCCGCTGATCTGCTTGGTTTGGCTGAGCAGGGTTTTGGCATAGGCCTGGGCTGCCTTGCGGTGGTAGCTCCGGCAATATAAATAGTAGGCCAGGGTTCCCAGGGTTCCTGCCGCCTCCACAGAGGCCAAAATATACTGCCCCACTGCCGCAGTCGCCGCCACAAAGGCCGCCGCAACGGCAAAATAGGTCCACAGTCTTGGCCATAGCAGCCGATTGATCTTCTTGTTCACGGTTCCGTTCCCTCCTGTTTACCAGGTGCTGAAATAAAGCCCAATTTAAGATATTATAACAAATGAATTGGCCCTGCGCAACTGCTTTTTTCGATTTTTGCCCATTACTAAGAAATTTTATTTTCTCTGTCGAGGGCTGTCAAAAAATTTTTGTGTACATTTCCGGAAAATTGTGTTATAATACTCTTTGACAGCGCCGGGTGGGCAGGCCCGGGCACCATTTTCGCCCCCTGCGGGCGGTAAATTTTACATTTTGCAGGCGTTTTCCCCTTTTTTCGGTGATGCAGGACCGCAGAAAACGGGAGGACGGTTGCTCATTTGTTATGGTTCATGAACCAAAATTTGAAAGGAGTTTGAATTTTAACTTGGCAGAAAAACTGAAAATTATCCCTCTGGGCGGTCTGGATGAGATCGGAAAGAACATGACCGTTCTGGAATACGGCAAGGACGCTATTATCGTAGACTGCGGCGTGGGCTTCCCGGACGAGGAGATGTACGGCGTGGATCTGGTGATCCCCGACTTTACCTATCTGGTGAGCATTCAAAATAAGCTCCGTGGAATGTTCATCACCCACGGACACGAGGACCATATCGGTTCGATCCCGTATTGTATGCAGCAGGTGAACTGCCCCATTCACGGCACGCCCATGACCAACGGCCTCATCAAGCTGAAGCTGGAGGAGCATGGCCTGCTGGACAAGGTGAAGCTCGTCACCCACAAGCCCGGCGAGGTGGTGAACGCCGGCTGCTTCCATGTGGAATTTATCCATGTGAACCACTCCATCGCAGATGCCGTGGCTTTCGCCATCAAGACCCCGGTGGGCACCGTGGTCATGACCGGCGATTTCAAAATTGACCCCACCGCCAGCGGCGGCATGACCGACCTGGCCC
>CAYLHM010000049.1:3644-8912 GCA_964383485.1 uncultured Oscillospiraceae bacterium | reverse complement strand
AACTGCGGCGATGTCGAGGGCAGCATATCAGCCGGCGGAGATGTCAACTGCGGTGCGTTTTCCGACACGGAAAATGCCGACGGCTACTTCTACACCACTGCCAGCGACGGCGCAAAGGTTCGGATCATTCTGCACACGGATCACCCCGAGGACACAGAGAAGACCCAAAAGGTTCAAGAGAGGGCCGAGAAAATCACAGAGGACACCAGGAACTATCTGTCCAAGGTGTTTGAAAAAATGCGCTCGCAATGGGGCGATGAGAAAAAAGACCCCGATCCCCCCGCTGAGAGCTGAGGCGTTTCCAAAAAACACGCAGTAGGAAAACCCCACTGCGTGTTTTCTTTTGAGGAAAATCGGATGCCTTCGCCCGGGATTGCAAGCCCATTGGACTTCGGAAATTCCGCTGACGATCACAGCTCCAGCTTTAGATCGTTTTCCCTGATCCAGCCCCATTTGCGCAGGAGCAGGCCGAACAGCCAGCTCAGCAGCGCCGGCAGGACAAAGCAGATCAGCACCAGCCCTGCCCAGTCCATGGCGGTGATGGCGGCCTTGGCGCCGCTGGCCACATCCTGTACCCAGCCGGTGTACACGCCGATCTGTCCAACCAGGCCGCAGGTGCCCATGCCGGAGGACACCGGTGCGCCGTTCATTTCCAGCTTGAACAGGCAGGTCGCCAGAGGGCCGGTGATGGCGGAAGCCAGGGTGGGCGGGATCCAGATCCGGGGATTTTTGACGATGTTGGGCATTTGCAGCATACTGGTGCCGATGCCCTGGGCCACCAGGCCGCCCCAGCGGTTTTCCCGGAAGCTCATCACGGCAAAGCCCACCATCTGGGCGCAGCAGCCGGCCACGGCAGCACCGCCGGCCAGGCCGGTGAGGCTCAGAGCGGCACAAATGGCGGCGGAGCTGATGGGCAGGGTCAGGGCGATGCCGATGATCACAGAAACGAGAATGCCCATGAAGAACGGCTGCAATTCCGTGGCCCACATGATGGCGGTACCCACCGAGCTGGCGGCGGCGCCGATGGGGGCGGCCACCAGGGAGGCAAGGCCAATGCCGACCAGAATGGTGACAATGGGCGTCACCAAAATGTCGATTTTCGTTTCCTTGGACACCAGCTTGCCGCATTCCGAGGCCACAATCGCCACAAAGTAGACCGCCAGAGGCCCGCCTGCACCGCCCATGGCGTTGGCGGCAAAGCCCACCGGGATCAGGGAGAACAGCACCAGGGGCGGGCAGTGCAGGGCAAAGCCGATGGCGATGGCGATGCCGGGGCCGACCATGGCCGATGCCAGGCCGCCGACGGTGTAGGAAACGGCGCCCTCACCCGTGCCTACGGTGACAATGACCGCATTGAGGAAGCCAATGTGGAACTGCTGGCCCAGGGTATTGAGGATCGTCCCCACCAGCAGGGTGCAGAACAGGCCCTGTGCCATCGCCCCCAGGGCATCGATGCCATAGCGCTTGCCGGAAAAAATGATGTCCTTCTTCTGAAGAAAGGCTCGGAGCTTTCCCATAAGGAAACACCTCTTTCGTAATTGATTGCTATTATTTTAGCATTTTTCCCCGGCTTGTCAATGAAGCCCCGGGAAAAATCTGCATAAAAATTCCGCAGTCAGCGACTGCGGAATTGTGGGATCCGTTCATTGCTTCCTTAAAAATTTGGCCTTATAAGGCTGCTTGGGGCGTTTTTGCAGGAAGATGATGGCAGCAAACACCAGGGCACAGGCCAGGGAGATCTTCCAGCCCAGGCCGAAGGCATCGTTGCGGTAGTAAAATTCCACGGTATGCTCCCCCTCGCTCAGCTCCAGGGCGCACATCACACCGCCCACCAGGGTGATGGACACCTCCTGCCCGTCCACCTTGGCGTGCCAGTTGCCGTTTTGGGGAATGGAGGTGTAGAGCAGGCCGTCCCGGTTGCAGGAGATGCTGCCCTGGACACGGGTGTCGCTAAATGCGCTCAGCTCCAGGGTGGAGGCGTTCAGAATGTCGTAGCCCTGGCGGAAAAGCTCCTCATTCAGAAGCCCCGCACGAATGGTCATGCTGCTGTTTTCTCCGGCCTTGCAGGTGATGCGTAGCTCCACCACATCCCCCGGCTCCACCTGGCATACGGACAGCATTTGGGGCAGACTGAGGCTTTCGGTGTACAAGGGGGTGTCGTTGTGATAGATGGTAAAGCTGTTGCGGGCATCCATGCTCAGATCCACGCACATGAAGCCCGACTGATAGATCTCATAGCGGTAGGTGAGCTGGCCGCCGTCGCTGCTTTTGTAGCTGCAAAAGCCGTTGCCGCTGCTGACGATTTCCACGCCGGAGCCGCCGTCCAGGGTCAGCCAGGTTCCCGGGATCAGGGACCACACATTGTCGGCAATGCCGGTGGCGGCGGTGAACAGGGTGTTTTGGTAGTAAAAGTGGCTGTAATTCTCGGTGATGTCTATCAGGGCCAGGTCGGAATTGGCCAGGAAGCCCAGGGGCAGATAGGCATTGTTTTCCAGCAGATACACATTTCCGTAGTGGTGTACCTCGTCAAAATAGGGGTTTTCCTCCACATTTCCGCTGCGCTCCAGCATATATTTCAGCCCCAGGAACAGATTGGACACCGGGGAGCTTTCCTCGAAGCAGTAGCGGTTGTAGGTGTTCTTGGCTCCGTAGCCCAGCGCCTTCATAAATTCGGTCACCTTCACATTGGCGGAGCTGGTGAAGGTGGAGATGCCGTAGTAGCCGTTGAGGGCGCCGTCGTTCAGGGTTTGGGAATGGGTGGTTTCCGCCCGGTAGAACAGGTTGTTCTCCTCCCGCTCCTGCATATAGCGGATCATGGAGGCGCTTTCCTCGGTGCCCCGGGGATAGTCGGCAATGCTGTAAAAGGTGAAGCTGGTGCCGAAGTTGACGATATTGATAATCAGCTCCAGGCCCATGATGGCAGGCAGGACGATGGCGGCATAGCGGCGGCGGTTTTGCCGGGCGGTCACGGCCTCCCGCATCCGGGCCAGATCGGGCTTTTTAATCGGCTTGTCCCAGCAGATGTAGATCAGTGCCGCCAGGTACAGCAGCCAGAAAATCAGGTTGCAGGTGCGGAACACCGGCTCGTCCCAGTCCCCTGCGCAGCCGAAGATGCACAGGGTCAGCGCACCGGCGATGAGAACCTGCCACAGCCGGAAACGGTTTCGCAGGAGATAAGCCCGGTAGGCCATGTACAGCAGTACGAAGCTGTACAGGAAGCTGAAGCGGTAGGGGATCATGTTGGTGAAATGGAAGCCGTGCCAAATATAATCCAGCTGCCGGATAATAAAGCTCAGAATGAAGAAAATCAGCAGAAGCACGCTGCAAATTTTGTCCCGCAGCTTTACATTTTTAGCCGTGAGGAACAGGAACGCCAGCATGACGGAGCCGATGCCGCAGTAGATGTTGGGCAGGCCCTCCTTAAAGGTTGGCTCGATGCCGCCGCTCATGTTGCCGGCCACCTGCACCATGGCCTCCAGCAGCCCTTTCCAGGTGTTGGTGTCGGCAATGTTCAGCTTGAAGCCCTGGGGGAACTGGTTGACGCTGGACTGGGTGGTTTGCAGGGCGGCCAGGGTGGGCAGCTCCAAAATGGCCGTCATGCCAATGGCCAGGGCGGAGAACAGGGCCATGCGGCACAGGTCGCCAAAAAAGCGGCCAAAGCCCCGCCACCGGCAGATCTCATAGCAGATGAACAGCAGCAGCATAAAAATGCAGGTGAAAAATCCGATATAATAGTTGGCAAAAACGGACAAAAACAGGGTGACGGTGTATAAAATGAACTTTTTGTCCCGGAGCAGGTAAATGGCGCCCAGGGCCACCAGGGGCAGCAGGGCAAAGGTGTCCATCCACATCACATTCCACTGGTAGCCCATAGCCCAGGCGCACATCCCGTAGAAGCTGCCAAAAACGGCAATGGACAGGTCGGACTTTCCAAACAGCTTTTTCAGGAAAATCGCAAAAAACAGGCTGGCAAAGCCCATGCGCAGGGGAAACAGCAGGGTGTAGAACGACAGCAGCCACTTTTCCGGCACCAGCACGCTGAGCAGGTTCAGGGGCGAGGCCAGATAGTAGGAGATCAGGCCCAGATAGTCCAGTCCCAGGCCCACATCCCAGGTGTAGAGCAGGGAACCGCCGCTGCGCAGGGTGGCACGAAAAGCCTTAAAGAAGGGGTAATACTGGTGGTAATTGTCGGAATACAGCATGGAGGCCGTTCCGAAGGGCGTGACCTGTGCAATGATCATCAGCACCAGCATACCCACCACCGGAATGGCAAAGGCGGCGGCCAGGCTGTTTATATGAAAGCGGCGCAATTTTTTAGGTTCCATTTTGCCCTCCAAAATCTGGTCATATCATTTGTATTCTACCACGGAATTGCAAAAAGGTAAAGAGCGGAAATGGGCATTTACAAAAAATTCACTTGACAATACCTGACTGAACTGTTATAATCAATCTAGAACAGTTATGAGAGCTGGCGATACATATGAAGAAAAAATGGATTTTGCCTGCGGCCCTGCTGTGTCTGCTGGTGGTGTTGGCAGCGGCGGTGTGTCTGAACGCCGGGCAGATCGAGGGCTGGTTCCGAAATTGGAGCTACGGCTGGAGTGAGCATACGGCCGCAGAGCAACAGGTGAAGGACTATGCTGACAGCCACGGCTATTCCTACGGAGACTATCCTGCGAGCCTGATTGAGCTGCTGGAGCGAAATCCGGAAACGGAGGAGTTTGTGCTGGAATACCCGGACTATGTGGAAAAGGCCATTGACCTGTCTGCCTACGATCCCAGCCAGGGAGTACCTCTTTTCCTGCAATGGGATCAGCAGTGGGGCTATCGGCGCTATGGCAATGATGTGATCGGCATCACCGGCTGCGGCCCCACCTGCCTTGCCATGGTGGGCTTCTATCTCACCGGGGAGGAACGCTTCAATCCTGCGGAGGTGGCAGCCTTTTCGGAGGAAAACGGCTATTATTCCAAGGGCAACGGCTCCAAATGGACACTGATGAGCGAAGGCGCTGGGAAGCTGGGATTGCAGGTTCAGGAGCTGCCCCTGGTGGAAAAGAAGATCACCGATCAGCTCCAGGCGGGGCACCCGGTGATCCTGTCCGTTGGTGCAGGGGATTTTACCACCACCGGGCACTACATTGTCCTCACCGGCGTGGAGGACGGGCAGTTCCGGGTCAACGATCCAAACAGCCGGGCCAACTCCGAAAAGCTGTGGAGCTATGAACAGCTGGAAACGCAGATCCGCAACATCTGGGCCTTTTGGGTGTG
>CAYLHM010000049.1:0-3544 GCA_964383485.1 uncultured Oscillospiraceae bacterium | reverse complement strand
GGGCCTTTTGGGTGTGCGCTGAATGATATGGAAATGAAAACCGGCTGGGGTGTTCCCCGGCCGGTTTGCCTTTTAGCGCTGGTTCTGATTCTGGTTCTGCTGGTTCTGGTTCTGATTTCTGCTCTGCTGATTTTGCTGATTTTGCTGATTCTGCTGATTCTGATTCTGGTTCTGGTTCTGGTTTCTGTTCTGGTTCTGGTTATTCATGACTGTTTCCTCCTGTATTTTTTTGAGCGGTTTTGCCGCAAGGGTATTTTACCCCAAAATTTACGCTTTATCCTTGGGCTTGAAAATCAGGCTTGCCAGCAGACCGCAGACAATGGCGGCGGCAATTCCGCCGGCTGTGGCCTTTAGTCCGCCGGTAAAAATGCCCAGGAAGCCCTGCTGATCCACAGCCTCCCGCACGCCCTTGGCCAGATTGTAGCCAAAGCCGGTGAGGGGAACGGTGGCACCCGCTCCGGCAAACTCCACCAGAGGCTCATAGGCCCCTACGGCTCCCAAAATCACGCCCATAACCACATAGCTCACCAGAATGCGGGCAGGGGTCAGGCTGGTTTTGTCAATGAGAATTTGACCGATCACGCATAAAATACCGCCGACTGCAAAGGCTTTTACATATTCCATTTCACTTGCCTCCCTTCCCCACAAGGCATACTGCGTGGCACACGCCGGGAATGGGCAGACCCTGCTGGGTGGAGGTGGGCGAGAGCAGTGCGCCGGTGCCGCAGAACAGAATGCGCCGGAGCTTGCCGCTTTGCAGCTGATCCAGCAAAGAACCGCACAGGGTGATGGCGCTGCACCCGCAGCCGGAGCCGCCGGAATGGACATCCTGCTTGTCCCGGTCGAATACCAGAGCGCCGCAGTCCATCAGCTTGCCGCCCAGCTCGATGCCGTCCCGGATCGCCAGCTCCAGCAGGACATCCTTGCCCAGCTGTCCCAGATCGCCGGTGATGACGGCGCTGAAATCCTCCGGGCCGCAGTGGAGATCCTCAAAGTGCGCCCGAATGGTGGCGTAGGCCGCCGGGGCCATGGCTGCGCCCATGTTGTTGGCATCCTTGATGCCTAGGTCGGTGACGGTGCCCACGGTGGCGCTTTCAATCTGAGGGCCGGAGCCCTGCGCGCACACCAGAGCCGCACCGGCGCCGGTGACCGTCCACTGGGAGGTCTGGGGGCGCTGGCCGCCGTAGCCCAGGGGGAAGCGGTACTGCCGCTCCGAGGAGGCAAAGTGGGAGGAGGTCATGGCCACCACCCGGTCGGAAAAGCCGCCGGCCACGGTCATGGAGGCCAGCAGCAGACTTTCGGCCATGGTGGAGCAGGCCCCGTACAGCCCCAGGTGGGGAATGCCGGTGCCACGCAGGGTAAATGACGAGCCGATGCACTGGTTCAGCAGGTCCCCGGAAAACACCATGCCCAGATCGTTGCCCTGCAGCCCGGCCTTGCTCAGCAGGGTGTCCAGCGCTATTTTTTGAAGCTGTTTTTCAGCCTGTTCCCAGGTTTTTTGCCCAAAAAAGGTATCCGTTGAGGTCACATCAAAGCAGTGGCTCAGCGGCCCCTCGGATTCTTTTTTCCCGGCCACGCTGGCCCAGTGGGTGATGACCGGCATTTGGGGCAGAATGAAGCTCTGCCTGCCCCGCCTGTAATGTTCCATAGGCATACCATCTTCTTTCAGAATATTCATGCCTATTATGCGCAAAAAAACGGCCGGCATTCTCATGCCGGCCGGGATATTTCATGATTTTATAAAATCTGTTTTGCGCCGATGTAACGGGGCGACCAATAGCTGCTGCTCAGCTCGGAGATTATAATGCCCCGGCTGGAGGAAGCGTGGATAAACTGCCCGTTTCCGATGTAAATGCCCACATGGGACACGCCCTGGCCGCTGGTATTGAAAAAGACCAGATCGCCGGGCTGCAGGTTCGCCCTGGACACCGAGCTGCCCACGCTCCACTGCTGGGAGCTGGTGCGGGGCAGGCTCACACCGTGCTTGGCAAAAACGAATTGCACAAAGCTGGAGCAGTCAAAGCCGCTGGGACTGGTGCCGCCCCAGGCATAGGGAGCGCCGATGTACTGCTTGGCGGTGTTCACGATCTCCTGGCGGGCCGTGCCGTTGGTTTTTTGCCTCAGGGCATCAGCGCTGGGAGCAACGCCGGTGGATTTGCCGCCGATGTAGAAGAGCGGCTCCTGATCGGAGGCCCGGTTTTCATAGGGGATCTCCGTCAGGTCCACATAGTCGCTGCGGATATAACCCAGGCTGTCCCCATAGATCACCCGGAACCACTGGTTGTTAATTCCGATGATGTAGGCGCTGTCGCCCAGGTCGGCTTGGCCCACCACGGCGTAGCTTGTGCCGGGCCCGCTGCGGACATTCACGGCGGTGCCGTTCACCCGCCCGTAGCCCAGTTCGATGTTTTCTTTGGAAAGAAATTTCAAATAATCGCTGTGCATATAGCCGACTTGCAGATTATAGCTCACCTGGTACCAGGCGCCGACCTTGCCCAGCACCACCACCGCCTCGCCCTGATACCCAAGGGCAAGGGTTTGGGAGCCGGTGGACGGCTCGGAGCGCAGGCGAAGCGCCGAAGCGTTCACATAGGCCACGCCGGTTTTCAGCGTGCCGCCGGCGGCAAATGCCGGGGCAGCACAGCTACAGATTACAAAAAAGGCCAGCACAAGGCTGGCAATGCGTACTTTCATACAATGCCCTCCGTCTTACAAGAATACTTACTTCCCCGCCAAGGCCCGCTCCAGCCAGACACAGCCAAAATCCAGAGCGGTGTACAGGCCGTCTTTTTCGCTCTTTTTCACCACACGGTCGCGGCTTTTTGCGGCGGGGTCGGTGAGTTGAAGCTGAACGGACACCTTGGTGGCAACATCCAGCTCGCCCACCTTTTTGGTCTCCAATACCTGGAGCATGACGATGTGGGAGTCGGCCATAGAGCCATAGTAGATCAGATTGTCTTTCCGCATCAGCGGGTGGCCCTTGTACATCAGAACGGCGTTTTCCTCAGCCATAGAGATACCTCCTTTCAAATTTGTAATCAAATTGTAACATTTTGTTGCCGTTCTGTCAAGCCTTTCCGGGCATTTGGAAGAACTTGGCATCAGGGCATGGGTAAGACGGAGGGGTATGAAATTTGAATTTTGGAGGCCTTTGCCGGAGCAAAAGCCTCCTTTTTGCTATCCTTTCAAGTAGCACCGAACCAGTTCCTGCAACAGCTCGTCCCGATCCAGCTTGCAGATCATGCTGCGGGCGTTGTTGTAATTGGTGATATAGGTGGGATCCTCGGTAAGCAGATAGCCAACGATCTGGTTCACCGGGTTGTAGCCCTTTTCCTGAAGAGCATCGAATACTGACCGGAGAATGCGGCGCATATTCTCTTTATCATCACTGGGCACGGTGAACTTTATGGTGTTTTCCGTCATAGCATCGACCTCCTGCAATCAAGATATTGGTATTATATCCCAATTTTCGTCCAATGTAAAGGCCTGAAAGAAAACTTTCTGAAAACAATTTCAAAGAAAACGGATGAGGAACGGCGAAATC
>CAYLHM010000048.1:0-9057 GCA_964383485.1 uncultured Oscillospiraceae bacterium | reverse complement strand
CAGTGTGCAGAACTTCAGATGTTTTACCCTCTCCGCCCAGTGTGCGCTACTTCGCACCTCTCCCACAGGGAGAGGCTTTACGGCCCTGCGGTGCTATTGACAACATATTCACATTACAAATCTACTAGGAGGGAAAGCGTATGAAAAAGTGGATATCTGTGATCCTTGCCGCAGCCATGGCCCTGATGCTCCTTGCCGCCTGTGACGGCTCCGGCACGGGCGACCAGACGGACGGCTCCGATCTGTACGATCAGGTCATGGCCCGCTTTGACGGGGAGCTGGAGCAGGGCGCCGTAGTCCAGGTTCTGGAAAATGACACCGCTGTGGAGCTGGGCTATGTGGACCAGCTCATCGAAGCGTTCAACCAGGCCTATGCCGACCAGGGCATTTCCGCCGAGCGTATGAACATCGACCAGTATTCCGACCTGGCCACCGACGGCCCCTACGGCTACGGCCCCGATGTGTGGTACCAGGCCAACGACATTCTCATGAAATACGCCGACAATCAGCATCTGCTGCCCCTGCCTGTCCAGGAGATGGAATGCTATGAGCAAATTCCCCAGAGCGCCTGGGATGCCTACGCCACCACCATGAACGGCGAGACCTTTTACTGCGGCGTACCCCTGAATGTGGAGTCCGGGATGCTGTATTACATCGAGTCCATGCTCCCGGACAACTGGGAAACGGAGTGGGATGTAAATGCCAACGGCACCCCCGACTTCTTGGAAAGCTACACCGCCCTGTATGCCTACTCGGTGCTTTGCAAGGAGGGCGGCCAGAAAACCCAGTATGGCTATCTGGACGAAACCGTGGACACCTATTTTATGAGCGGCTACCTGATGACCTACGGCGCCTATGTCTTTGGAAACAACGGCACCGACCCCAGCGATATCGGCCTG
Organism: uncultured Oscillospiraceae bacterium; assembly: GCA_964383485.1. GTDB lineage: Bacteria > Bacillota > Clostridia > Oscillospirales > Oscillospiraceae > Faecousia. Next base: position 8,158 of record CAYLHM010000048.1, on the reverse strand, counting down.
GCCGCCGGAGAGAGCTACAAGGGCGCCCGCATGATCCGCCAGTGGGCCGGTCAGATGAACAACACCGAGGTGCTGGACACCAGCTTTTCCTCCGCCGCCTATCAGTATCTGGCGGACGGCGTGATGCTGTGTACCATCACCACCCCCAATGTGCGCCAGATGTTTATCCGCTCCATGGTGTCCACCGGCAAGTGGACACAGGAGGAAGCGGAGGCGGATTTGAAAACCGTCACCGTGCCCCGGCTCCCGGTGAGCGCCGACCTGACGGCAGACCGGTGGCAGGACACGGTTACCCAGCTGGATACCATGACGGTGGAGACCACCATGATGGGCGGTATCAACGGCTATGGCATCTCCGCCTATACCAAGTGCCCCAATGCCTCCCTGGCCTTTGTGGAGTTCGCCACCTCCTATGAGCAGGCGGTCCTGCGCAACCAGTATCTGGGTGTCGCCCCTGCAAGATCCGATGCGGCTGAGGCCATTTCGGAAAAAGACGCCACGGTGGGCATTCTGTTTGACCGCCTAAATCGGGGCTACATCAGCATTATGCCGGCCATCTCCGAGGTTGGCCAGATCTGGACCCCGGCGGAATCCTTCCTCATCGACCTGTCCACCGACCCCTACCGGGCGGAGCGGGGCGAGGAAACGCTCTATGAAACCGATGAGCAGATCCAGGAGGGGCTCAATCGGCTGGTGAGCCAAATCAAGGATGCCATCGAGACCCTGGCATAAGAGGGCGGGCCTATGAAACAGAAGATCCAAGGCGCAGGGCGCTTCCTGCGCTGGGCACCCTGGCAGGTGAAGCTGTCCATGGTGGTGATGGGCCTGGGGCAGCTTTGCTATGGGCAAATTGTCAAGGGCTTGGCCTATCTGGTCTGCTTCGGGGGGCTGCTGGCCTACTTCATCATCAGGGGCGCTGCCGATCTGGTGGGCTTCTTCACCCTGGGCACCCAGGAGGAAAATCTCTGGCTGGGAATACCCGGCGACAACTCCCTGACCATGCTGATTTTGGGCCTGTTTGCCATTTTTGTCCTGATTTTTGCGGTTATTCTCTACATTACCAATGTAAAAGATGCCATTTACACCGCCCGGCTCCGGGAGGCGGGGAAGCCGATCCACAGGTTCCGCAACACCCTGGAGACCGCCGCAGACGAGAAATTCCATCTCACTGCCCTGGCGCTGCCCACGGTGGGGGTGGCCATCTTCTCCATCCTGCCCATCGTGTTTATGATCTGCATTGCCTTTACCGACCTGGGCGGCGATGTGGTCTATCCCAAGCTGGCGAGCTGGTCATTTTCCGCCTGGAGGAAGATCTTGAGCCTGGGGAAAATCGGCAGCACCTTTGTGAAAATCCTGGGCTGGAACCTGGTGTGGGCCGTGACCTCCACGGCGCTGAACTTTGTGATCGGCCTGGCCATGGCCCTGCTCCTGAATAAGCGCAATGTGAAAGGCTCCAAAATCTGGCGGGCCTTCCCCATTCTGGCCTATGCCATTCCGGGCTTCATCTCCATGCTGGGTTTCAAATATATGTTCTCCCAGAGCGGCCCCATCAACTACTATTTGGACCAGGCAGGGTACCTGCGGATCTTTTTCCTCACCAACGATGCCTCCGCCAAGTGGTGGGCCAGGGGGATCGGCCTGTTCGTCAACGCCTGGATCTCCACGCCCTCCATCATGCTCATGACCACGGGCATCCTGAGCAACATCAACACGGATCTGTACGAGGCCGCCGCCCTGGACGGGGCATCGCCCTTCCAGCAGTTCAAGAAGATCACCCTGCCCTTTGTGATCTTCTCCACCACGCCGGTGCTGATCGGGCAGTTCGTGGGGAATTTCAACAACTTCGGCATTTTCTTCTTCCTGCGCAGCGGCGTGATCTCCAACTATGGAGATTACTTCCTGGCCAGCGATACGGATCTGCTGATCAACTGGCTGTATAAGCTGTCGGTGGACAACAACTACTATTCCATCGGCGCCGCCATCAGCCTGATCATCTTCCTCATCACCGCCATTGCATCTCTGTCGGTCTATGTCCGCAGTGCAGCTTATAAGCAGGAGGATACCTACCAATGAAAAAGAAAAAATGGACGCCCCGGCGGATCGCCGACAACATCTTCACCTATGGGGCGCTGATCCTTATGTCGGCGGTGTTCCTGTTCCCCTGCCTGTGGCTGATTTTGGCCTCCCTGTCTAAAACCGGCAGTTTGTACGATTTTAAGGGCTTTTTCCCGGCGGAATACAGCCTGCAAACCTTTATCGACCTGTTCACCAACGATGTAAACGGCCTGTACCCCTACAAAACCTGGTTTTTCAACACCCTGTATGTGGCGGTGTGCAGCTCGGTGCTGGGCACGGTGCTGGTGCTGCTGACGGGCTATGTCATGTCCCGGTTCCGCTTCAAGGGCCGGAATGCCATCAAAAAGACCACCCTGGTGCTGGGAATGTTCCCCGGCTTTATGGGCATGACGGCGGTGTATATCATCATGACCCAGCTGGGCCTGATCAACCGCCTGGAGTCCCTGATTTTCTTCTACGCCGCCACCGCCCCGGTGAGCTACATGGTGCAGAAGGGGTATTTCGACTCCATTCCCAACACGATTTTCGAGGCCGCCCGGCTGGACGGTGCCACCAATCTGGAGGTGTTCTGGAAGATCACCCTGCCCCTGAGCAAGCCCATGGTGGTCTATACCATGCTGACCCAGTTCGCCTGGCCCTGGAGCGATGTGCTGCTGCCCAAGCTGCTGCTGAAGGACCGCCAGATGTGGACGGTGGCCGTGGGTCTGTTCAATTTGCCGGAGACCCATTTTGCCCGCTTTGCCGCCGGCTCGGTGTTCATCGCCATTCCCATTGTGATCTTGTACTTCTGCCTGGTGAAAAACATCGTCGGCGGCCTCACCGCCGGCTCCGTCAAGGGATAACGCAGGCAGCGAAAAAAACGCCCGCCGGGTTCCTCCTTCCGGCGGGCGATTTGTCGAAAATGCACGGATTGCCCCCGCAGCTTCGCGCAGGGCTGCCGTTATGCACGGCTGTGCCAAAGGCGTAAGATCCCTCCTCTGAAAAATCCTGGAAAAACGGAGAAAAGGGATTGACTTTTGGGGGTGGTATGGATATAATATCAAATGAGAAAGCAGGTTTACCCGGATGGAGGCCAAATTCCTTCCGATTTCGGGGAGAACGGATGTTTAAGCGGCTGCCAGAGCGGCCCGCCCCGGCGCAGACAATGAAAAGTGGCCTGTGAGAAAAGAAGGATTGGAATATGACAGATAAGGAGTTCCGGCGCCTCAGCCGTGCCGACTTGGTGGAGATCATCTACGAGCTGCAGCAGAGCGAGAAAGCGCTCCAGCAGGAAAATCGGAAGCTGAAAGAGCAGCTGGAGCAGCGGAATATTACCATTTCCCAGTCCGGCTCTCTGGCCGAGGTCCTGGCCAAGCTCAACGGCCTGTTCAATGCGGCCCAGGCCACGGCGGATGACTATACCGAGCAGGCCCGGCGCACCAAGGACGAGGCCGACCAGTACATGGCCGATATCAAGAAGAAGGCGGCAAATTTGGCTGCCCTCACCGTGCAGGAGCGGAAAGACACCTTGGCTCAGACGGAGGAAGAGTGCCGGAAGCTGCGGGAAGAGGCCAAGCGCTGCCCTCAAGACGATGACAGCTTCGAGGAGCTGCTCCGTTCCGTGAAGGAGGATCTGGGGCATGAGGACTAGGCGCACCGTACCCGTTCCCTCTCAGGAGCAGGTGCTTTCCGAACGCCGGCGCCTAAAGCGGGGCAAGCAGTTCCGCCAGGTTTTGGGCAATACTGTGGCCATTTTGCTGGTGGTTGCGGCAGTGGCGGTGCTGCTGGTGACACTGTTCCTGCCGGTGCTGCAGGTATCCGGCACCAGCATGGAGCCGACGCTGGAGGATGGGGATGTCATCGTGCTGGTGAAGCTCTCCAGCTTCAAAAGCGGTGACCTCTGTGCCGTCCGGGTATCCGGTAATGTGCTGCTGAAGCGCATGATCGCCGGGCCGGGGGACTGGGTGAACATCGACAGTGAGGGCACGGTGTATGTCAACGGCGAGGTGCTGGACGAGCCGTATATCACCGACAAGGCCCTGGGTATCACGGATATCACCTATCCGTACCAGGTGCCGGACAACAGCATCTTTGTAATGGGCGACCACCGCAGCGTGTCGGTAGACAGCCGCAGCAGCGAGGTCGGCTGCATTCCATATGACCAGGTGATCGGCCGTGTAGTCCTTCGGATCTGGCCGCTCACCGGGATCTCTTTGGTATCTTAAGCGGCGAGGAACACGGCTATACAGCAAACTGTTTCCCCCGCCCCCGGAAGAATAAAATACGGTCACAAAAACACATCGGCAAACCCAAACAGGGCTGGCCGATGTGTTCGCTTTGTGGGGGTCATCCCATTTCCTCGATGTGGGAAATGTAATCCAGGGAGCGCAGGGCTTCGATGATCTCGCTGTGCTTTTTGTACTTCTTCAGCTCCTGGCTGCTGATGGTAAAGGACACGGTGTACACGCTCAGGCCGGAGTTCAGGTAGGCCGGGTTCAGCTCGATATCGTCGATGCGCATACCCAGCCGGCGAATGGTGGCGGTGAAATTGCGCAGATCGCTTTTATTCTCCAGCTCCAGATGCACCTCGAAATGGTTGGATTTATCCTTGAGGTACTGCTCGATGGTCGGGAAAAGGCTCAGGCTGCACAGCAGGGCCGCATAGCCGATGAGGGCAGCGGTGTACAGCCCCATGCCAATGGCGATGCCCAGAATGCCGCAGGCCCACAGAGCGGCGGAGGTAGTAAGGCCCTTGATCTGGCCCTTGGAGCTAAACAGAATGGAGTAGCCGGAGATCATGGCGGTAGACAGCACCACGGCGGCGGTGATCCAGGGGCTGCCGTGGCCCAGCTCCATCAGATACAGCTCGATGATGGCGGCGGTGGTGGCGGCCAGGGACACGATCAGAAAGGTGCGCAGGCCGGCGGAATGCCGCTTGCTGGAGCGTTCGCAGCCCACCACGGAGGCCAGCACCACCGTCAGAAAGATGCGCAGAAAAATAGAGCCGCTGTTCAGGCCCACCGACCAGGGGCCGAGTAAATTTGCAATAAAATCCTGGGTCATCATAAGGATCCCCTCCTGTTCCGGGCAACGCCCGCATGAATACTGGTCAAGGCAGCCAGCTGATCGTCCGCCGCCTCCATAAAGGCCTGTTCCTCGTCGGACACGGTGCTGTGGGGCAGCTCGGCCTGAATAGCCTGAATGCGCTGGATCAGCAGCTCCACCGCATTGCGCTGCTCGCCGTTTTCGTCTACCTCCTCCACGGGGACGATGTCCTCCAGCTTGTTGGAATAGGATTTGGAAAGATACAGCGACAGCTTTGCGCAGGCCGGGCCGATCAGCTCATACAGCACGCTGGAGGCCAAGATCACCGTTTCCAGGGCGACACCGGCCTCGCCCCCCAGGGTCCGTGCGCCCATGGCCGCCAGGCCGATGGCCACCCCCGCCTGGGGAATGAGGGCCAGGCCCAGGTAGTTGCGCACCGACTTGGACTTTCCCGTGGCCAGGCAGCCCAGGAATGCGCCCAGGTATTTGCCCAGGATCCGAACCAGGAAATAGCACACGCCCACCACGATCAGGGGCGTGGCCCCCACCGCCGCCGAGCTGCCGGTGAGGGCGTCCAGCTTGAACGACAGGCCGGAGCGCACGAAAAACAGCAGTAAAATGGGCGGCGTGAAGTAGTTGAGCTGCTTGAAGAGCTTTTCGTCCCCGGTGATGTTGATGTACACGGTGCCCATGGACATACAGCCCAGAAGAGGGGACACATCCAGCAGTGCGCAGATACCGCAGAACGCGAAGATCAGGGACACGGAGATGATCAGCCGATTGTCGGTGGAGCGCTTTTTGGGCATCATCAGCTTCATGAACAGGCCGAACAGCCCGCCCAGGAGCAGAACCCCCAGATTGATGACGATGGGCTTCAGAATGCTCCCCACATTCAGCCCCGCCGAGCCAAGGCTCATGGACACCGCCAGGGAGATGGCCACGCTGTACTCGATCAGGCCCACCACATCGTCCAGGGCCACCACCTGGAGCAGCGTATCCACAAAATCCCCGTGGGCACCGGTCTGGCGAATGGTCATCATGGTAGAGGCCGGGGCCGTGGCCGAGGCCAGTGCGGACAGCACGATGGCAAAGGGCAGGTCCACCCCCAAAATGCAGTAGGTCACGAGAAATACCACCACGGTGGCCATGCAGGCCTCCAGCACGGTGATGATGACCACCTTCATGCCGTTTTTCCGCAGGGTTGCCAGCTTGAAGAACTCGCCGGTGCTGAATGCGATGAACGCCAGGGCGATGTCCGAAAGGAAATCCATGCCGCTGATCACGCTGGCGGGAATGAGATCCAGGCAGTACGGCCCGATGAGAATGCCGGTGACGATGTAGGCCGTCACATTGGGCAGGCGCAGGCGCTTGGTCAGGCGGGTCATGGCGAAGCCGAAGAACAGCATGGCGGCAATGGAGATGATCACGGAGGCCACAGAGCTGGCGCCCACGGTCTCCTGTAAAAATCTGCTCAGCATAAGTTCCCTCCCCTTGATGTATATACAAATATGATCGCGAAAATAATCAAAAATACCATGGTCAGGCACCAGGAGAAGCCGGCCAGCAGGGCGTAGAGCAGGTACAGCACCAGCAGCGCATTCACCGCCATATACGGCCCCCGGAATTTGTCACCGCAGTACACGGCAGAGAGGAAGCGGATCACACCGGCCCACCGGCCGCTGCGCCCGGCAAGAATGTCCGCCGCCAGCATCAAAAGCAGCCCCGGCAGGAACAGCGCCACGCAGCCCAGGAGCAGCCCGCCCAGGTCAAAGTGTTCCAGCCAGACCTGCAAAATGGAAAAGCTGTCCGGCTCGGCGGGCATCTCCTCGGAAAGCTCCTCCAGCTTCTGCCAGAGCTGCTGCCTCCGTCCGGGCACAAACCGCAGCAGGGTGTACTGCAGCGTTGTCCAGAAAAAAACCATGGGATCTCCCATTTTTGTATGCGTCCCCCTCTTGCAAAAATCACAGTATTATGATATACTTTTATTTCAATAAAGTAAAATTATTTTATTTTTGCAGTCCATTCAAAATCTTTATGGAGGCGTTTTATGCTCAGTTCAAAGCTCAAGACCCTGCTGGCCGTGGCCGAGCAGTGCAATTTTACAAAGGCGGCCCGGGAGCTGGCCCTGACCCAGCCTGCGGTGAGCCACCACATCAATCAGCTGGAGGAGGAGCTGGGTGTTACCCTGTTTGTCCGGGGAAAAGGGGGGCTGAAAATCACGCCGGAGGGGGAAATTGCGGTGCGTTACGCCCGGCGCATGGCGGCGCTGTATGACCGGCTCTATGAGGACCTGCGGGGCGCCCGGAAGCAGGTCACCAAGCTGCGCATTGGCATCACCCACACGGCCGAGAGCAACCTCACCACGGTAGCCCTGGCAAAATGCAGCGGCGGGGACAGTGGTTTTAACATTACAATTATTACGGATACAATAAATAATCTTTATGATATGCTGGAGAATTATGAGATCGATCTGGCCATTGTGGAGGGCCGGACGGGGGATCACGATCTGAACTCCCTGGTGCTGGACACCGATGTGCTGGTGTGTGTCATGTCGCCGGGAAACACCCTGTCCCGCAGCGCCATGATCACCCTGGAGCAGTTGAAGAAGCAGCGCATGATCCTGCGGCTGCCCTCCTCGGCGACCAGAATTTTGTTCGACTCCACCCTGCGGAGCGTGAACGAAACGCCGGGGGATTTCAATGTGGCTATTGAGGTGGACAACATCGCCACCATTAAGGATCTGGTGAGCAAAAACCTGGGCGTATCGGTGCTGCCCAAAAGCGCCTGTGTCAAGGAGCTGCGCAAGGGCAAGCTGGTGGCGCTGCCCATTGAAAATCTGAGCATGGTGCGGGAAACCCGGATCGTGTACAGCCGGGACTTCGCCCACGAGGAGATTTTGCAGGCCATCACCCGTGCCTACCAGGAGACCCTGCGGAGCAACCCGTGAACCGGCGGTGCAATGCAGTTGGTTGAAAGCCAAAATGCGCAATGCCTTCGCACCGCCTGAAAAACACAAAAATGCCGGAGCGCAAGCTCCGGCATTCGTATTTGTTTTTAG
>CAYLHM010000047.1:0-9338 GCA_964383485.1 uncultured Oscillospiraceae bacterium | reverse complement strand
TGCCATACCGGGAAATGACCCTGGGGTGGTCGTGATTTTCAATGTACAGCATATTCCAGGCCTTCCCCGCCAGCTTTTTCTGCCAGGAGGAAAAGGCGTGCTTCAGCCGCCGCAGGGAAAAGGGCATGGGCAGATAGTCCGTGAACAGGCAGTCGGCGCACATACACTGGAACTGGATCATCATGTCCATTTCCCCGTCCTCTGCTTCCCGGATATAGTCCAGCGCCCGCCGTGGTGTCACCAGCGGCGCTTCTGCCACGGTTAGGCAGTCGTAGTGGGAAAGCACATCCCGGCGGAACTCCGTGAGATATTCATGGATATGCGGCCCGTGGTTATATTGGAAAATACCCCGGTTAAAGGGCAGAATGTGGTCGCTGGGCAGGCCCTCTTTCTTGGAAATATAGGTGATGACATCCTCCCGGAAGCCGTCCACCCCCATATCCAGCCAGAATTTCAGGATTTTCTTGACCTCTTCCCGCACCAGGGGATTGTCCATATTCAGATCCGGCTGCTTTACGGCGAACAGGTGCAGATAGTATTCCTGCCGCAGCTCGTCCCACTGCCAGGCCTTGCCCTCGAAGCTGCTGTCCCAGTTGTTGGGCAGCTTGCCGTTGGGCTTGGCCGGCCGCCAGATGTAGTAGTCCGTGTATGGCTCGATGCGCCGGCGGCTTTTCTGGAACCACTCATGCTCGTCGCTGGTGTGGTTCACCACCAGATCCATCAGCACCTTCATGCCCCGCTCATGGGCGCCACGCAGCACCTTTTGAAAGGCCTCCATGCCGCCGAACTCCGGGGCAATGTCCATATAATCGGCAATGTCATAGCCGCAGTCCGCCCCCGGCGAGGGATACAGGGGCGAAAACCAGATCCCATCGACCCCCAGGGAGCGGATATAGTCCAGCTTTTCATAGACACCCAGCAGGTCGCCCATGCCGTCGCCGTTGCCGTCCTTAAAGCTCCGGGGCCAGATCTGGTAGAATACCATGTCCTTATACCAGCGAGTTCGTTCCATACATTCCGCTCCCTTCTGTGTTCTTATACTATAGCACACTTTTTGTGCTTCGTCACTAAAAATTTTGTTGACACGGCAAATTTTTACATATACAATATACAAAAGGGGTGAGCATATTTGATCGAATGCAATGAAAACACATTTCTGCTGACCGGCGAGGATTTTTCCTATCTTTTCCGGGTGAGCGCCCACGGTCAGCTGGAGCATCTGCATTTCGGGCCGCCGGTGTATCTGGCCGATGTCCAGGCGCTGGCCTGCAAGCCCGGCACAGGCTGGGGCAGCAGCGTGGTCATCGACCGGGAAGACGGAAGCTGCCTGGATGTCCTGCCCTGGGAGTGGAGCGGAAGCGGCCGGGGGGATTACCGGGAGGCCCCGCTGGAGATCCTGAAAAACGGCCAGCCCTGTCCCACGGATCTGCGCTATGAAGGTCATCGCATCATCAATGGCCCGGCCCCCATGACCTCTCCCCTGCCTCAGCCCCAGGGAGCGAGCGAAACCCTGGAAATCACCTTGAGCCAGGGCGATCTCCGGCTGTATCTGTACTATTGCGTGTTTGGCGGCGTGCTGACCCGGCGGGCCGTCCTGGAAAACGGCAGCGAACAGGCCATTACGGTGCGGAAGCTGATGAGCTTCTGTGTCGATCTGCCGGGCACCTATGAGATCACCACCTTCGACGGCTCCTGGATTGCGGAAATGCGCCCCCATCGGGTGTCCGTCGGGCCTGGGCGGGTGGTTCACGAAAGCACCACCGGCTTTTCCTCTTTCCTCCATCAGCCGGGTTTTCTGCTCTCAGAGCCGGGAGCCGGCGAGGACTGCGGCGTGGTCTACGGTATCAACCTGATCTACTCCGGCAACCACTACGCCTCCGCTCAGCGCTCATTCCAGGGGCTGACCAGGGTGATGCAGGGCATCAGCCCGGACCATTTTTCCCAGGAGCTGCTGCCCGGAGCGCGTTTGGAAACCCCGGAGGCGGTGCTGTGCTGGTCCGGGGAGGGCTTCGGCGGCGTATCCAGGCGTTTCCACGACTTTGTAAACCAGAATATTGTGCCGAAAGTCTGGCAGTACCGGGATCGCCCGGTGCTGTTCAACAGCTGGGAGGGCTGCGGCTTTGACTTCAGCCAAAACCGGCTGATCGATCTCGCCAAGCGGGCCAAGCGCCTGGGCTGTGAGCTGTTTGTGCTGGACGACGGCTGGTTTGGAAGCCGCAGCAACGACCGGGCGGGCCTGGGGGACTATCAAGTGAACCTGAAAAAGCTCCCCAACGGTCTGACCGGCCTGGCGGAGCGGGTGAACGCTCTGGGCATGGAATTTGGCCTGTGGTTCGAGCCGGAGGCGGTCAACCCCGACAGCGATCTCTACCGCAGCCACCCCGACTGGGCGCTGACCGATGAGCTGCCGCCGGTATATGGCCGGAACGAGCTGCTTCTGGATCTGACGAAGCAGGAGGTGCGGGACTACATCGTGTCCTCGGTGGGCAATGTGCTGGACAGCGCCAACATCACCTATGTAAAATGGGATATGAACCGGCATTCCGTGGCCCTGGGGGCCAAGGCCCATGCCTACATTCTGGGGCTTTACGAGGTTTTGCGCAGGATTTTCGGCCCAAGGCCCCAGATCCTGCTGGAAAGCTGCTCCTCCGGCGGCAACCGCTTTGATCTGGGTATGCTGTGCTTCTCCCCTCAGATCTGGTGCTCGGACAACACCGACCCCATCGAGCGGCTGACCATTCAGGAGGGCCTGTCCTACCTGTATCCCCAGTCCGCCTTTGGCGCCCATGTTTCGGCATCGCCCCACAGCCAAACCCTGCGCAGTACGCCTCTGTCCACCAGGGGAAATGTGTCCTTCTTCGGCTGCCTGGGCTATGAGCTGGATCTGAAATATCTGCTCAAGGTGGAGGAGGCGGAGATCACGGCCCAAATTCAATTCTACAAGGCCCATCGCCACGCTTTCCAGTTCGGCCGCTTCCGCCGCCTGCCCCATACCGAGGGAACGGCCTGGCAGGTATCCCTGGACGGTGAGCATCTGGTCGGCCTGTTCCACCGGCTGACAGCCGCCGCACCGGGCTATGAGCGCCTGCGCCTTGCCGGGCTGGCGCCGGGGAAGCGATACCGTATTTCCTCCCGTGCGCAGTGCCTGCGTGTCGGGCAGTTCGGCGCTCTGGTAAAGTACCTGACGCCGGTGCCCATCGACCCCAACGGGCTGCTGATCCGTGCGGCTGACCGGCACTATCCCATGCACGATGGCACCGAGGAATGGAATGCCTCCGCCGCCGCTCTCACCGCCGGCATTATGCTGTCCGCCCGCTTTACCGGCACGGGATACGACAAAAATATGCGCCTTCAGGGAGATTTTGGCTCCAATATTTATTTCATCAAGGAGATCGTAGAAAATGAACAACAAGATCAACAGTAGAAACAAATACTTCTTTGGCCTGGGAACCGTCGGCAGGGATATGTTCTATGCTTTTGAGGCCAATGCGCTTTTATATTATTTGACCTATGTCCTGGAGCTGCCTCTGTGGGTGTTTGCGGCGGCAACCACGGTGCTGTCGGTAATGCGGATCTTCGATGCCCTGAACGATCCCATCACCGGCCTGGTGATCGACAATATCCGTTCCCCCTGGGGCAAATTCAAGCCGGCCATTCTGGTGGGCGGCGTGGTCAGCGTGGTATTCTACCTGATGCTGTTCGGCAACATCGGCACCGGCTGGAGCTATGTGATCATTTTTGCCGTTGCCTATCTGCTGTGGGACATCAGCTACGGTATAAACGACATTGCCTACTGGACACTGCTGCCCGCCCTGACCACCGATCAGAAGCAGCGGGAGAAGAACGGCACCTTTGCCCGGATCTGCGCCAATGTGGGTATGTACATCGTCATGGTGGGCTGGATGCCCGTCACCCAGGCTATGGGCAATACCACCGGCGCATGGCTGACCCTGGCCGCTGTGATCTGTGTGCTGTACCTGGGCTTCCTGTGCTTCACCATTTTCGGCGTGAAGGAAAACCACTCGATTGTTCAGAGTGAGGAAAAAACCACGCTCAGGCAGATGTGCCGGGCGCTGGTTGGCAACGATCAGCTCATGTGGACCACCCTGGCTATGGCGCTGTTTATGGTGGGCTACTCCACGACCGTGGCCTTTGCCACCACCTATATGAAATATGTCTTTGGCAACGAGAATATGTATGTGGTGCTGGTGGGTGTCTGCGGCGTGGCCCAGCTTTCCACCCTGGCGGTATATCCGGCCCTGTCCAGGCGGCTGAACCGGAAACAGCTATACACCCTGGCGACCATTCTGGTGCTGGTGGGCTACGGGGTTTTCTTCTTTGCTGAGATTTCCATCATTTTGATCGCCGCCGGTGCGGTGCTGGTGTTCGTGGGGCAGGCGCTGATCCAGACCCTGATGCTCATGTTCCTGGCCGACACCGTAGAATACGGTCAGTGGAAGCTGGGGAAGCGGAACGAATCCGTCACCTTCTCCATTCAGCCCCTGGTCAATAAAATCGGCGGCGCCCTGTCCACCGGCATCGTGAGCCTGACCGTGATCCTGGCCGGCATCAAAACGGACAGCTCCGCCGAGGCCGCAGCCTCCATCGGCGCCTCCGGCAAGCTCATTGTCAAGCTGGCCATGTTTGCCATTCCCCTGATCTTCATCGTGGCAGGCTATGTCATCTATTTGAAGAAATATAAAATCGACGAAAAGTTCTACGCTCATATTTTGACGGATCTGAAAGCCCGCGGCGAGCTGAAGGACGAATAAGACGGCCGAAAACTTCCTTTTTCAGAAACAAGTCGTTCCCAAAAGTTGATAAAATCCCGCAGAAGATCCGTTTTGGAAGATTTCTGCGGGATTTCATTTCCCTATTTTATGATATTTTACAGCCCTTATTTCACCATGTTCCGGGCTTCTGCAACAATATGCGCAGCGCTGAGGCCGTAGTCTTTCAGCACCTCTGCCGCCGGGCCGGAATGGCCGAACACATCCTCCACGCCAATGCGCTTCACAGGCGTGGGCAGCTTTTCACTCAGCAGGCTGCAAACCGCTTCGCCCAGGCCGCCAATGATGGAATGCTCTTCGCAGGTGATGATCCTGCCGCACTGCTTGGCGGCCCGGAGTACCAGTTCTTCGTCCAGAGGCTTCACCGTAGCCATGTTGATGACCATGGCATGAATGCCCTCTGCCGCCAGGGTCTGGGCTGCCTGGATTGCCTCCGGCACCATCAGGCCGTTGGCGATGATGGCCACATCGCTGCCGTCGGTCAAAACCTCGCCCTTGCCGATCTCAAAACGGTAGCCCGGCTCATGGAACACAGGCGTTGCCAGCCGGCTGAAGCGCAGATACACCGGCCCTTGATGGGCATAGGCTGCATACACGGCTGCTTCCGCCTCTACGCCGTCCGCAGGGCAGATGACGGTCATGCCGGGAATGGAGCGCATCAGGGCGAAATCCTCACAGCACTGATGGCTGGCGCCGTCCTCGCCCACAGACAGACCCCCGTGGGTGGCGCCGATCTTCACATTCAGATGGGGATAGCCAATGGAATTGCGCACCTGCTCAAAGGCCCGGCCCGCCGCAAACATGGCGAAGCTGGAGGCAAAGGGTACCAGCCCCGTGGTGGAAAGTCCGGCCGCTACGCAGATCATATTGGCCTCGGCAATGCCGCAGTTGATATGCCGCTCCGGGAACGCTTTTTTGAACACATCGGTTTTGGTGGCGTTGGACAGGTCGGCATCCAGCACGACCACATTTTCATGCTCTGCGCCCAGCTTCGCCAAGGCTTCGCCGTAGGCCTGACGGGTGGCGATTTTTTTCATCTCAGCCATTATTTACCCTCCAATTCTGCCAAAGCGGCGTTCAGTTCGGCCATGGCCTGTGCGTATTCGGCATCATTCGGGGCCTTTCCGTGCCAGGAGACCTGATTTTCCATATAGGACACACCCTTGCCCTTGGTGCTGTGCATCACTATGGCGGTGGGCATCCCCTTGGTGGAGCGTGCCTCGTTCATAGCTGCCTCGATGGCATCAAAGTCATGGGCATCGATCTCGATCACATGGAGGTTGAAGGCCCGGAGCTTGTCGGGCAAGGGGTTGGAGTTCATCACATCCACCACCCGGCCGTCGATCTGCAAGCCGTTCTGGTCGATGATGATGCACAGGTTGTCCAGCTTGTAGTGGCCCGCAAACATACAGGCTTCCCACACCTGACCCTCGGCGATCTCGCCGTCGCCCAGGAGGGTGTAGACCCGGTTGGTCTTGCCCTGCTTCTTGGCGCCCAGTGCCATACCGCAGGCCACAGAAATGCCCTGGCCCAGGGAGCCGGTGGACATATCCACGCCGGGGACGGTCTGCATATTGGGGTGGCCTTGCAGGTAGGAATTGCTATGGCGCAGGGTGGGCAGATCCTCCACCGGGAAGAAACCCCGGTTGGCCAGGGTCGCATACAGGCCGGGGGCGGTGTGGCCCTTGCTCAACACAAAGCGGTCACGGCCCTCCCACTTGGGATTGGTCGGGTCGATGTTCAGCTCCTTGAAATACAGATAAGTGAACATATCCGCAGCGGACAGGCTGCCGCCGGGATGGCCGCACTTGGCGCCATGGGTCCCCTCGATGATGCCCATGCGCACCTTACAGGCGGCGATTTGCAGTTGCTTTTTTTCCTCAGGTGTCATAGAATTACTCCTTCATTGTCCATAATAGGCATTTTTTCCATGCTTCCGCAGATAATGCTTGTCCAGCAGCTCCTGCTGCATCGGCTCGATCTCCGGGCGCAGGGCCTCTGTGTGGAACGCCATAAAGGCCAGCTCCTCCAGCACCACCGCATTGTGGACGGCATTGTGGGGATCCGTCCCCCAGGTAAAGGGGCCGTGTGAATGCACCAGCACGGCGGGAATATCGTCTTCCGGCTTTCCGCGGAATGTCTCCACGATCACATTCCCCGTCTCCAGCTCATAGGCCCCTGCGATTTCCTCCGGGGTCATTTTCCGGGTGCAAGGGATCTCCCCGTAGAAATAGTCCCCGTGGGTCGTGCCGTAGGCAGGAATGCCCCGCCCGGCCTGGGCCCAGGAGGTCGCCCACCGGGAATGGGTGTGGACGATGCCGCCGATGTGGGGAAATGCCTTGTACAGCGCCAGATGGGTGGGCGTATCCGAAGACGGCTTCCACTGCCCCTCCACCCGTTCCCCGGTTTCCAGGGACACCACGACCATATCCTCGGGACCCATGCAGTCGTATTCCACGCCGCTGGGCTTGATCACCACCAGCCCATGCTCCCGGTCGATGCCGGACACATTGCCCCATGTAAAGGTCACCAGGCCAAACTTGGGAAGCTCCAGATTGGCCTTGCATACCAGTTCTTTCAATTCTTCCAGCATAAATTACTCCTTAAATACGAGGGAACCTCTGATGAAATCGTCTGCGGCTTTCGCAGCGGGTCTTTTCGTCGTCCGCTTTTGCCGCTTTTCTCAGAGCTTCCTTAGGGTTACCAGTTTCTGCGATTCTTATCTCAAAGCAGCTCCACGGCTCGGCGCTCTACATCCAGCATGGCTTGGTACCGCTGCAAATAGCGGTTGAAGCCCTCCACATCGGCAGCATCCGGCTGCACCGTAGAGCCGGAAAGGCCGGCAAAGACACGCTCGCTCAGGTAGTGTTCCAGGCTCTCCCCGGCCTTTTTCTGAACCATATACGCCGCCAGCAGGGCCATGCCGTAAGGCCCGCCCTCCCCTGCGGTTTCCATGCAGGTCACAGGGGCGTTGCAGGCAGCGGCCATATACCGCTGGCCCACCACCGGGGTCTTGAACAGGCCGCCGTGGCCGGTGAGGCTGTCGATCACCACCCGCTCCTCGGCCAGAATATCCATGCCGATCTTCAGGGTAGACATGGTGGAATACAGGGTAGCACGGAAGAAATTGGCCAGGGTAAACCGGGCATCAGGGCTGCGCAGAACCATGGGGCGGCCTGCATCCATATGGGTCACGCCCTCCCCTGCCAGATAGTT
The DNA here is from genome assembly GCA_964383485.1 of uncultured Oscillospiraceae bacterium. Lineage (GTDB taxonomy): Bacteria > Bacillota > Clostridia > Oscillospirales > Oscillospiraceae > Faecousia. Next base: position 1,332 of record CAYLHM010000047.1, on the reverse strand, counting down.
GCACACCAGCACACCGCCACAATCCGGGTCACCCTCCAGGCTCTTTTCATACAGCCGGGTATAGGCCTGCCCCGCCGGAGCCTCTGCCCCCAAAAGCTGAGCCGCCTCCCGCAGGATGCCCACCCAAGCATTGGAGTCATTGGTGCAGTTGTTGCAGTGAACCATGGCCACAGGTTTGCCCGTGGGAGTAGTCACCAGGTCAATTTCCTCATGCACCTGCTGCAAGGGGCGCTCCAGCACCACCATGGAGAAAATGGAGGTGCCTGCGGAGACATTGCCCGTGCGGGGTGCCACGGCATTGGTCGCCGTCATGCCTGTTCCCGCATCACCCTCCGCCGGTGCAAAGGGAATGCCGGGCGAAAGCAGGCCGTCCAGCAGCGCCGAGCCGCCTTGGGTCAGGGTGCCGGCGGGTTCCCCAGCCAGCAGCACCTTGGGCAGAAGGTCTGTCAGCTTCCAAGGCAGCTTGCGAGGTGCAAGCAGCTTCTCAAATTTTTCGAGCATCCTTTCATCGTAGCACAGCTTTTCGGAGTCAATGGGGAACATACCGCTGGCCTCGCCGATCCCCACGGCATTCACGCCGGTGAGCATATAGTGGACATAACCCGCCAGGGTGGTGATGTGCGCAATGCGGGAAATATGTTCCTCGCCATTCAGCACCGCCTGATACAGATGGGCGATGCTCCAGCGCTGGGGAATGTTGAAGTCAAACAGCTCCGTCAGCTCCGCCGCCGCCTGGGCCGTGACGGTATTCTGCCAGGTGCGGAAAGGCACCAGCAAATTCCAGTCCCGGTCGAAAGCCAGATAGCCGTGCATCATGGCCGACACGCCCATAGCGGCAATGGCTTCCCGATTTTGAACGCCAGCCAGTGCAGCCTTCAAGCCCGCCCATACCTGGGCAAGATCGTAGGTCCAAATACCGTTTTCCAGGCTGCTGGCCCAGGTGTAATCTCCGCCGGAGACCGGCTGATGATTGGCATCAATGGCCACCGCTTTTATTCTGGTGGAGCCAAGCTCGATGCCCAAAAAATAACGATTTTCCATGGTTTTCCTCCAAACCGCAAGCCCGCAGGGCACTGTGCCCACAGCAGGCGCTTTGTAATTCGTAAGTGCTTCTTTTCTGACAGATCCAAAATGTTTTTCCAACAGTCAGCCATCTTACCGTTATTAAACCACAGATTTCCAAAATTGTCAAGGGCTTGCCGTGCAAATTGCACAACTTCATGTTTTGAATTTCCGGCATCTTTTTGTTCATTCATGCCCAGGAAGCCTTCGGTGTCCGGCTGCCCAAATAGAAAACCCTGAGAGGCGTTTCTCTCAGGGTTTGGGCCTCTG
>CAYLHM010000046.1:0-9343 GCA_964383485.1 uncultured Oscillospiraceae bacterium | reverse complement strand
CCGTCCCCGGAAAACAGCCCTGATTTTTGGCAATATGCCGAATTTCTCCCGCCGCTGCCCCATATAGCGCGGTTCAGGGGCGATGTGGAACGGCTGAACGATTTTCCATATTTTTTCATGAAATATCTCGACAGGTGCAGTTTTCTGTGATACAATGGCCTAGAGGGAGGCGATCATATGTCCATTTTCGGGTGGAAAAACCCTTGCAGTCCGCTCTTGCCGCTTTTCTTAGCGCTTCCTTAAAAAATAGATTTTGTCAAGGAGGATAAACCATATGAGCATCAAAAGAATAGCAGCAGCTGTACTTGCAGCAGCGATTGTTGTGATCTGTATTTCCCTCAGTTTTGCGGGAAATACCGCTTCGGCCGTTGAGGTGTCTGCACAATCCAGCAGTTCGGCGCTAACCGTTTTGCCGACAGATGTTGACACTGCCGGTGACAACAATGTATTTATCGGAATTGAGGGTGAATATATATGTGAAATTCAAGCGGCGCTGGATCTCATCAACAGCTACCGCAAAGAAGCCTGCGAGGAAGGTGTTATGAACCCCTCAACAAATGAACCGCTTACGCCGGACGATTATGTTCCGATCAAATGGTCATCGGATTTGGAATACATCGCCAGAATCCGTGCGGCGGAGGCATCCCTTACAATGAACCACGCCCGCCTTACAAGCAAGAGCATCTGGTTTCAAAGCCCGAATGGCGTATCCTCATGGGGAGAGGTGCTTGCCTGGAACTGGAGCCGTACGATGACACTGGGGATCAAACAGTGGTATGACGAAAAAGATGATTGGGTCAACAATACGGGAAATGTAACAGGCCATTACACGCAAATGATCAATCCCAGTAATCAATATGTGGGCCTTGCAACCTTTTATAATTCATACACATCTTATCCAAACACTACGGCAGGCGAGTTTAGCGGGCGAAGCGGTCTTGACGAAACAAAAGGGGAATCCACAGGAACAATCATACAAAAACTGGAAGCCTCCAAGAGCTATCTGTGCGATCTGGCTGTAACCGAGAACGGGAGCCGGTTCCGTTTAACAGCTACCGTTCAGGTAACAGATTATTGGGGCGGAACGGTAACGACCAAAGGCCTTGAAATCCTGAGCGGCGTAGAGTGGTCGTCGTCAGATACGAATGTTGTTGCGGTAGATTCCTCCGGAAACATTACGGAAAAGAGCTGCGGAAGCGCTACGGTTTCCGCAGCCTTTGACGGGGAAATTTATAAAATGTCCTATACCGCTGCCCATTCCTACGGCTCCTGGAAAACCGTAAAGGCTGCAACCTGCACCGAAAACGGTACCTCTCAGCGCACCTGCTCGATATGCGGTTCTGTTGAAAGCAGGACAGAGAATGCAACAGGGCACAACGGAACTACAAAGCATATCGCAGCAAAGCAAGCCACCTGTGTTTCCAAAGGCAATGTGGAATACTATCATTGCGATCAATGCGGTAAAAACTTTTCCGATGCAAATGGCGAACATGAGATAACATCAGTTGCTACAAATTTGGACAGCAGCAAGCATGTAAATACGGAAGTCCGAAACGCTGTAACACCCACCGCTTCCAAAGACGGATACACAGGCGATACATATTGCAGGGATTGCGGCAGGCTCATAAAAGCAGGAGAAATTTTGAAGGCGACTGGCACGACCGATCCTGAAAAAAATGAGGAAACCGATAACCCCGAAAGCACCGATAACCCCGAAAGCACCGATAACCCCGAAAGCACTGGAAACCCCGAAAGCACCGGCAGCACGGAAGGCAACGATAACCCCGAAAGTACCGGAAACCCCGAAAGTACCGGTGAAAGCGGCAGCGCAACCGATCCCGTTATCCCGGACATTTCAGGCGAAACAGATCATGGCATGGAAAGCTCTGATCCGGCTCCCGAAAGCCTTGCATCTGAACAGCAAGAAGCCGGGGGCAGCAAAGCATCTCCCGGAATATATGCAGCCATTGCAGGAGCGGCGGCATTGGCAATCGGTATTCTGGCAATAACGGTGGTGATGATAAAGAAACGGCGCAGATAGTGGATCCGAAATGAAAGCATCGTACAAGGAAGAGCGTGTATATGATTTTGTGTCAACGCTAGGGAATAAAAAGCGGAAAGTTCCCCGTTTTTCCTGTAAGATATAGGGAACTCTTAAAAAGCAGGGGCGAGCCGGTGACAAAAGATCCGCCAGCTCGCTCCTGCGTTTTTGAGGTGACTATAAATAATAGGTACAGAAAGCAAAGTCTGAGGACTAGTAGCTTGTGAAAACTACAACTTTACAAGCCCGTTCCCTACAGCGGCACACATAAAGTTTTCGTATGAACAACCTACTGGGCTCATCCTCCATGCAGGGTCCTCCGACCTTGCATGGAGCAGAAACAATGCAGAGCCTGATGTTCAAAGCCTCATCAAATGTGATCGTTCTTGCTTATGCCTCGTCGTAGGCCTTTTGCATGGCCAGGCGGCACTGCACCGCATTTTCCGGGGTGGTGTCCTCCAGAGTGGCCTGAATATAGGGCTTTTCCTTTTTCAGGAAACGCATGATCCGGCTGTAATCCATTTCGCCGGTGCCGGCACCCACGGACTTCAGGCCGTCGCCCTCGTTCACACGGACAAAATCCTTCAGATGCACCATGGCAATGTCCGGCCCCAGCAGCTCCATGGCCTCGGCGAACACCTCGTCACGCCCGTCGGCATTGCTTCCGTCCAGCAAATTCACCGGGTCGAACAGCACCTGCAAATTGGGACTGCCGATCTCGTCCAGCACCTGGCGGCAGCGCTTGGGGTTGTAAACGATGTGCCGGATCACCGGCTCGATGGCGATGGTCACGCCGTACTGCTCGGCACAGCGCACCACGGGCTTCAGATTTTTGATAAAGGTGGCCAGGGCCTCATCGGTGCGGCACTCCGGGCAGGTCTTGTACTGGGCGTTGGGTGCGCCGGTTTCCGTGCCCACCATGCCGCAGCCCAGCAGGGCGGCAAAGCGGATATGGGCATAATACTTCTCTTGAATAGCCGCCAGGGCATCCGGGTCGGGGTGGGCCAAATTCAGGTAGTTGCCCAGCACCGCAATGTCCAGGCCGTTTTCCCGGAAGATGCGGCGCAGATACATGGCGTAGCCCGGCGTCAGGGCCGAGGGGGTGCAGGGATTTTCTTTCAGAGATTTGCTCAGTGCCACATGGGCGCAGACAAAGCCCTGCTCCCGGACAATGGGCAAGACCTGCTCCACGGGGAGCTTGGGTGCATCGTGCAGACGCAGACCGAGTTGGATCATGACAAAATCCTCCTTCAATTTTTTCTTTCATTATAGCATTTTTCACGCCCCTGCGCAAGTACTAAAACGCTGTTTTCTTTTCGGCTGCTATGCCGCCGATTTTTTCAAAAAATCCTTGAAAAAGCGGGGGCTTTCGTGTATGATACAAAAGAAAGAGGTGAATGCGATGTACCGCCTGCTGATCGTGGAAGATGACCGCAGCATTGCCCAGCTGATCAAGGAAAAAGCGGAGCTGTGGGATATGGACTGCCGCACCGTGGAGAATTTCCGGGATGTGCTGGCGGATTTTACTGCCTTTCAGCCCCATCTCGTCCTGCTGGACATTGGGCTGCCCGTTTATAACGGATACCATTGGTGCAGCGAGATCCGTAAAATTTCCAAGGTGCCCATCATGTTCATTTCGTCCGCTTCCGACAATATGAACATCGTCATGGCCATGAACATGGGCGCCGACGATTTCATCGCCAAGCCCTTTGACGGGGCGGTGCTGATCGCCAAAATCCAGGCCCTGCTCCGCCGGGTGTACGACTTCGCAGGCAGCGTGCCCATTCTGGAGCATCGGGGCGCTTTCCTGAACACCGGCGACAATACCCTCAGCTTTCACGGCGAACCCATTCCCCTGTCCAAAAACGAATACCGCATTCTCCTCTGCCTGATGGAGAACAAGGGGAAAATTGTCAGCCGGGAAAGGCTGATGGAGCGGCTTTGGAAAACCCAGCAGTTCGTGGACGAGAACACCCTGACGGTGAACATCAACCGCCTGCGCAAAAAGCTGGACGCCGCCGGTCTGAGGGACTTTATCACCACGAAAATCGGCCTTGGGTATTTGGTGGAGTGAATTGATGAAGCTGTTTTTATCCTACATTCGCCAGCGGCGGAAGGGCATTGCCGCATTTTTCCTGTTCTGCGCCGTATTTGCCGCCTGCTTTCTGCTGTACCACCTGCCAATCGGGGCAATCGTCTATCCCGCCCTGTTTTGCCTGCTGCTGGGGAGTATCTTTGTGATCTGGGACTTTTTCCGGGCAAAGCAGAAGCACCAAACGCTGGCGGAGATACAGAAGCGCACCGCCGCCATGATCACCTCTCTGCCGGAGGCCCGGGGCCTGGATGATGAGGATTATCAGGCGATCATTCGCAAGCTCCAGCAGGAGGTGGCGGAGCATGACACGCTGGCTTCCGCCCGGTATCAGGACATGATGGAGTACTACACCGTGTGGGTGCATCAGATCAAGACACCCATCACCTCCATGCGCCTCTCTCTCGAAAAGGAGGATACGGCTCTTTCCCGGAAGCTGTCCTCCGACCTGTTCCAGATCGAGCAGTATGTGGAGATGGTGCTGGCCTTTCTGCGGCTGGACTCCAGCTCCAGCGACTATGTGTTCAGGGAGTACCGTCTGGACGAAATTCTCGAGCAGGCCATTACCAGGTTCGCATCCGAATTTATCGCCCGGAAAATTCACCTGAACTATGCGCCCACAGGCGAAACCGTGATAACCGACGGGAAATGGCTTTCCTTCGTCATCGAGCAGCTCCTGTCCAACGCACTCAAATACACCCCCAGCGGCGAAATCAAAATTGATCTGCGCCGGCCGAAAACCCTCTGCATCGAGGACACCGGGATCGGAATTGCCCCAGACGATCTGCCCCGTGTGTTTGAAAAGGGATATACCGGCTGCAACGGCCGGGCAGACAAGCGGGCCAGCGGAATTGGCCTGTACCTCTGCCGCCGGATCTGCGGCAGGCTGGGGGTGGAGATCCGCATCACCTCCCAGCCGGGCAAGGGAACCACGGTGCTGCTCAATTTGGAGCAATACAAGCTGAAAAAAGAGTGACCTTACAAAATTGTAAGATGACAGGCGGGAAATGTAAGCCAAATCGATGGCGCGCATTTCCCGCTTCTGCTATGATAGAGGCAGAAATCCAAAAGGAGGACCATTCCTATGAGCATTTTAGAGGTCAGCGGGCTGAAAAAGGTCTATTCCACCCGCTTCGGAGGAAATCAGATCGAGGCCCTGAAAAATGTGAACTTCCGTGTGGAGCCTGGGGAGTATGTGGCCATTATGGGCGAAAGCGGCTCCGGCAAGACCACCCTGCTGAACATCCTGGCCGCCCTGGACAAGCCCACCAGCGGCACGGTGATTTTGGACGGGCGTGATCTCCGGGAGGTCCCGGAGTCGGCCATGGCCGCTTTCCGCCGGGACAACCTGGGCTTCGTGTTCCAGGAGTTCAACCTGCTGGACACCTTTACCCTGGAAGACAACATCTATCTGCCCCTGGTGCTGGCCGGAAGGAGCTATCAGGAAATGCGGGAGCGCCTGGCACCCATCGCCGCCAAGCTGGGCATTTCCGACCTGCTGAAAAAATATCCCTACGAGGTGTCCGGCGGCCAAAAGCAGCGGGCCGCCGTGGCCAGAGCCATGATCACAAGCCCCAAGCTGATTTTGGCGGACGAGCCCACCGGCGCCCTGGACTCCCGCTCCACCGACGAGCTGCTGGGGCTTTTTGCCGAGGTCAACGCCATGGGGCAGACCGTTTTAATGGTGACCCACTCGGTCAAGGCGGCCAGCGTATCCAGCCGGGTGCTGTTCATCCGGGACGGAGAGGTGTTCCACCAGATTTACCGTGGAAATAATACCAGCGAGCAGCTCTATCAGAAGATCAACGACACCCTGACCCTGCTTGCCACCGGAGGGACGGACAGATGAAATTCGGTTTTTATGCCAGGCTGGCCTTTACCGGCATCCGCAGAAACAAGCGGATCTTCACGCCCTTTATCCTCACCTGCACCGGCATGGTGATGATGTTCTATATCATCCTATATCTAGCCGTCAGCGACATTCTGGACCCCGTGCTGGGCGGGGACATCCTGCGCCAGATGTTTTCCCTGGGCAGCTGGGTGATCGCTATTTTTGCCGCCATCTTCCTGTTTTACACCAATTCCTTTTTGATCCGCCGCCGGAAAAAGGAATTTGGCCTGTACAACATTCTGGGCATGGGCAAGGGCAACATTGCCCGCATTCTTTTCTGGGAAACGCTGATCATTGCAGCGGTTTCCATGGCCGCCGGGCTTGTGGCGGGAATCGCCTGCTCCAAGTTCGCCGAGCTGGGCATGGTGAATGTGCTGCACGCCCAGGCAAGCTACAAGCTCACCGTTTCCCCTCTTGCCATTCTGCGGAGCCTGGAGGTTTTCGGCGCGATCTTCCTGCTTCTGCTGCTCCACTCCATCCGGCAGGTGCGGTTTGCCAGCGCCATCTCCCTCCTGCGCAGCGAAAACGCCGGGGAAAAGCCCCCCAAGGGCAACTGGCTGCTGGGAATACTGGGCGTGGCGCTTCTGGCGGCAGGCTATTACCTGGCCGTCACCACGGAAAACCCCATAGCCGCTCTGCTTGTTTTCTTTGCGGCGGTGGTGCTGGTCATCATCGGCACCTACCTCGTGATGATTTCCGGCTCTGTGCTGTTCTGCCGGATTTTGCAGAAGAACAGGCGCTATTATTACAAGCCTGATCACTTTGTGTCCGTGTCCTCCATGGCCTACCGCATGAAGCGCAACGGGGCGGGGCTGGCCTCCATCTGCATCCTGGCCACCATGGTGCTGGTGATGATGTCCTCCACCGCCTGCCTGTATTTTGGGGAGCAGAGCGCCATCCGTACACGCTATCCGCGGGATTTGAATATGCTGTTCACCATGACCGATGTGTCGGCTATGACCGACGAAAACCAAAGCGCCCTCACGGCGGAGGTGGATGCGGTACTCCGGGACTGCGGTGCGGAGCCCAGCAACATCCTTCGCTACCGCCGGGCGAGCGTGAGCGGCCTGCTGGACGGCAGCCAGGTCATTCTGGATGTCCGGGCGCTGGAGTCCTTCAGCCTGGATACCTATAATCAGCTCTACCAGTTCTGCTTCGTCCCCCTGTCGGACTACAACGCCCTCACCGGCCAGCAGGAAACGCTGGAGGACGGGCAGGCCATCATCCAGGTCTTTCGGGGCAGCTACGATGGGCAGGAGCTGTCCTTCCAGGGCGGACGGACCTTCCGCATTGTCAAGCAGTCCCAGCAGTTCCCCAGCTCCGGGGAGAATGCCATGATGATCACCCCCAGTATGCTCATTGTGGTGCCTGACCTGGAAGCCGCCGTGCAGGGGCTGGACAGTCTGGCCGATTATTCCGGCAACCAGATGCTGTATTTCAAATACGAATACGATTTTGATGTGGGCGGCGACGGGGAAAGCCAGGAGGCGCTTTACGATGCCCTGCGCAGCCGCTTCCACGGCACATCGGAGATTTCCGCAGACTATGGTGTCCAGTCGGCTTCTATTGAATGCCGGGAAGCGGAACAGCAGAGCTTTTATTCCCTGTTCGGCTCCCTGTTTTATCTTGGGATCATTTTAAGCCTGGTGTTCGTCCTGGCCGCTGTGCTGATCATCTACTACAAGCAGATCTCCGAGGGCTACGAGGATCAGGCCCGGTTTGAGATCATGCAAAAGGTGGGCATGACCAAGGGAGATATCCGCAAAACCGTCAACTCCCAGCTTTTAACGGTGTTTTTCCTGCCCCTGCTTCTTGCCGCTCTGCACATCTGCTTTGCCTTCCCCATCATCCGCAGGCTGCTGCTGGCGTTCAACCTGAACGATGCGCCCCTGTTCGTAGCGACAACGGCCATCAGCGTGGGGGTGTTTGCGCTGCTCTATGCCGCCGTGTACCGGCTGACCTCCAACGCCTACTATCAAATCGTCAGCGGGGTGCGGGAGGGCCGATGATGGAGCAGGAGCGTTCCTCCCCCGGCGCCCGCTGCATCCGAAAATTCGCCTCCGGCTGTGTGTTCTGGATCGGCATGGCTCTGATTGCCCTGATGGCGATCCCGGCGGGTGTGCTGGCGGGACTGATTTCCCTGCTCGTCCGTCTCACCGGCTTCCTCACCGACTGGATCGAGGGAGATTAAACAAAAGCGCTGTCCTCCCCACCGGGCCGACAGCGTTTTTTTATGTTCTTTGGCGCAACCCTTGCCCCCTCGCAAGCGCAGGAGGCAAGATTCTCTTAGTCACCGGGGGCTGTGTTGTCATACTCCAAAATGTCTCCCGGCTGGCAGCTCAGGGCCTCGCAGATCGCCTCCAGGGTGGAAAAGCGAATGGCGCTGATTTTGCCGGTTTTCATCTTGGACAGGTTCACATTGGACACGCCCACCCGCTCGGAAAGCTCCTTCAGGCTGATTTTTCGGTCAGCCATCACCCGATCCAGGCGCAAAATGATTTTCCCCATAGCATCTCCTTACAGCGTTTCGTCAGATTGGCGCTGAAGCTCCTCACCATAGCGGAACACCAGGGCCAGCAGGAACAGTACCCCGGCCACCACCAGAAAATCCAGCTGCATGGTGTATTCCACCGTAAAGCCTGCCACCGTTTCCGGGTTGAACAGGGTCGTGAGCTGGTAGGCACCAAGCTCTACCAGCGTGGAAATGCCCTCGCAAAACGCTCCCACAGCGCCGCCAATCAGCACGACCCATGCCAATTTTGAAATTTTGGACGATGTGCCGGGGTCAAAGGGCCGGCCCTCCTTCATAGGCTGCAGAACCTTATGAAGCAACTGGATCCCATACAAGAGAATCCCCACATAAATCCCCACAGGGAGCAGCATCAGCAGCAGAGTGAAGCGATTACCGTCCTTGTTCAGCACATCGACGCCGTCCTTGAGGGTCAGGCGCAGGCCGCCAAAGGAAATGTCGTTGGAGCTGACTGTGGCCTCGGCCATGATTTGCTCCCCAAAAGCCACCACCACAACTGCCAAAACGGCAATTACGATCACAGCCATCAGGGTGATCGCCCTCAGGATCTTCAAAATGCGGTCGCTGATGACCGCCGCTTTGATCAGCTTTTTATTTTCCATAATACAACCTCCATGTTTTCATGATTTAATCAGCCTGCTGATAAGACCATTATACACAGAATTATGCGTTTGTCAATAGTTATTTTATGTTTATCGTTAAATATTTTATTTTATTTTGACTGCATTACTTGATACAGCCCCACCTTGGCGCTTTTTAGCAGCAGCGATATCGCCTGGGTGATGGATT
>CAYLHM010000045.1:3825-9443 GCA_964383485.1 uncultured Oscillospiraceae bacterium | reverse complement strand
TTTCTTCAATATTTTCTACATCATATCATGAGGATCTCCCTTTGTCAAGGAAAAATTTCAATATTTTCCTTGTCGAGGGTCGTAGAATTTTCAAACATTCAGCATTTTTTAACATTATCAACAGACTTATCCACAATTTCTATGCACTTTTCCTTTGTCGAAATTTGTAAAAGGCTGTCTTTTTCCCCTGTTTCCCCACCATAATACGCCCAATTTTATTCCGAGCTTCATTCATTTATATTTGCAAATTGCCATGTATAAAACGGCCATTCCAGCTGGCAGCGTAAATCGGTGCGAGAATGACCCGGTTGGGAAAAGCCGCCTCCGTTTCATATCATGCGCACATATCCTGCACTTTTTGATTTTTTCCTTGCAATTCCGGCTGTTTCGTGGTACACTGGTGCTATCAAGCAGAAAAGGATGGATCAAACCATGCGTTGCAAATCGTGCGGACAGAAATTAGAGCCGGAGCAGTCTATGTGCCCGGCCTGCGGAGCGCTGGTACAAAACCACGGCGGAAACAAAAAGCTCTGGATCATCGGCGCTTGCGTGCTGATCGTCCTGCTGGCGGCGGTGCTGTGTGCGACGGTGCTGAGAGGCGCCCAAAAGGAGCCGGCGGAGCAGCCCACGGAAAGTACCAATCCGTCATCGGAGCAGCCGAAGGAAAATACCGTTTATTATAAAGGCTCTTACACCGTGGAAGCGGATGAGGCCAATGCGCTGCGTGACCAGGTCGTCGCCACCGTGGACGGGGAGGAGCTGACCAACGGCCGGCTTCAGGTGTTCTACTGGAACCAGATCATTGATTTCCTGAACCGCTACGGCAGCGTTGCCATCTACTACGGCCTGGACTATACCCAGCCCCTGGATGCCCAGACCTTTGACGATGAAACCGGCCTGACCTGGCAGCAATACTTCCTGGAAAACGCCCTGAACGCCTGGATGCAGTACACCCTGCTTGCCAAGAAAGCGGAGGCGGATCAGTTCGAGCTGCCGGAGGAATATGCCGATTACCTGGACAAGCTGGAGGAAACGCTGGGCGAGCAGGCCGAGAGCGAGGGCTATGCCAGCGCCGAGGAGCTGATCCAGGGGGACATGGGCGCCTCCTGCACCCTGGAGGACTACCGCAATTACCTGCGTGTTTATTACATTGCCAATCTCTATTTCACCCAGCTGGTGGAGGAAATGGACATCACCGCCGAGGAGTTGGAGGCCTATTTTACCGAAAATGAGGACAATCTCTCCGCCCAGGGCATCACCAAGGACAGCGGCAAGCTCATTGATGTGCGGCATATTCTGCTCATACCTGAGGGTGAGGACGGGGCAACCACCTATTCCGATGAAGAATGGGAGGCCTGCCGGGTCAAGGCACAGGAGCTGCTGGATCAGTGGCTTGCCGGGGAGCATACCGAGGAGAGCTTCGCCGCCCTGGCCGGGGAAAAGTCCGAGGATCCCGGCTCCAAGGACAACGGCGGCCTGTATGATTATGTGGCCGAGGGCGACATGGTAGAGCCCTTCGAGGACTGGTGCTTCGATGAAAGCCGGCAGGAGGGGGACTATGGTCTGGTGAAAACCTCCTACGGCTACCACATTATGTATTATGTGGGCGGCGACGAGGGATGGATCCGCCTGTGCGAAAGCGGCGTGCGGGGTGAAAAGGCCAGCACGCTGCTGGAGGAGCTGACCGGCGGCATGACGCTGGAGGCCGACTATACAGCCATGGTTTTGGGGCCGTTTACATTTGGGCAAACAGCGACGGAGTGAACAATTTACAATTTTGATACACGGCTGATACACAAATGCGAAACACCGCTGGTATGATAGGGCCACAAAGCGGAACGCCGAACCGTGTGAAGCGCAAGCGGTAATATTTGGCGCTTTACAAATGGAGGGAAACTCCGATAAAATGGTATGCAGTTGAGCGGCGGTTCATCGGAGCTTCCCGAAAAACAGAAAAAGCCTGCGGCGAGGCAGCGGAGGTACATATGGCAAAATACAGCGGAACAAGAACAGCAAAAAGAAGAACACCCGTGGGGCTTTATTTGGTAGCGGCGGCACTGGCGGTGATTTTGATCGTCCTGATCATTGTGGCGCTCCAAAGCCAGGGCGGCGAGCAGCCCAATACGCCCAGCGGCAGCGGCAGCGGTACGCCCTCGCTTCCCACCGCCGGGGATCCGGCAGACGGAACGAGCCTGCACATTACCAGTGATGTGGGAGAGAGCGGCACCGTTACGGCGGCGGAGGCGGTGTTCACCGGCACCTCCGACCCCGGCAAGAAGCTCACCGTCAACGGCCAGGCGGTCGATCGTGCGGCTGACGGCAGCTTCCAATGCACGGTGCCCCTGGAAATGGGCATTAACGAAATTCAATTTGTCTGCGGGGACGAGCGCAAGAGCTTCACCCTGGACCGGCGCTATGCGGTGCTGACCTTCACCCCGGACGGGGAGCAGAGCTACCACAGCGGCGCAACGGTGTATTTCAAGGCGGCGGTGAAAAAGGGCAGCACGGCCACGGTGCAGTTCAACGGTACTACCGTAACGCTGGAGGAGGATGTGAACCAGCAGGGCCTGCTGCTCCCGGAGGGCCATGTGCTGCTCACGGGAAGCTACAAGCTGCCGGAGCTTTCCGCCGACCAGGCGCTGGGCAAGGCGGTGCTGACCAATGTGTGCGACGGCATCACCGAAACCTTTTCCAGCGGGGAGATCACCGGCCTGAAGGCTGTGAGCATTCAGGACTCCGACCCCTCGGTAACGCCCGACAGCGGCGGCTATATCGATGTCGGCTCCGGCTATATCGCCGAGGTGCTGATCTACTCGGCGGAGACCTTTGACGGCAACACCACAGACGATTATTCCCACCCAACCAATACCTATCTGCCCGAGGGCACGGTGGACTACTGCTCCACCCAGACGGTGAAAAACGGCAGCACGCAGTATGTGCTTCTGCGCTGCGGCAAGCGGGTGTACCTGCAAAAGAAGAACACCCCATCCAGCAAAAAGACCACGGTGGTGGATCAGTACAGCGGCACCCTGCCGGATCACAACGAGATCGGCGTGGTTTCCCTCACCCAGGAGGGACATCACACAGTGCTGACCCTGGACTGCCTGTGGAAAGCGCCCTTCCGCTTCGATTTCCAGCCCCAGAGCTATGACAATCCCAACGGCGGCTCGGACCGGAGCTATAAGATCACCTCCTGCACGGCCACCTATATCGACATTACCTTCTGCTATGCCACGGTGCATACCGGCACGGTGGAAATTCCGGCGGATCACCCCCTGTTTGCATCTGCGGAGTGGATCGACAACCAGTCGGACTGCACCCTGCGCCTGCACCTGAAAAACGAGGGAGCCTTCTACGGCTGGGACAGCTATTACAACGATCAGGGCCAGCTTTGCTTCCGCTTCCTCAACCCCATCACCGTGACCGAGGCCGACAACAGCTACGGTGCCAGCCTCAGCGGGATCACCGTGCTGCTGGATGTGGGCCATGGCGGCTTTGATGTCGGCGCCGAGGGCGTGGATTCCAGCGGCAAGCGCTGGGAGGAGGCCGAGCGGAACCTGGCCATGGCCAATGCCCTGCGCCAGGAGCTGGAGAGCCTGGGGGCCACGGTGGTGATGAACCGCACCGAGGATGTGACCCTGCGGGTGGACGAGCGCATTCAGATGGTGAAAAATCTGGCGCCGGATATCTGTATTGCGGTGCATCACAACTCCCTGCCGAACAGCACCACCTATTCCGGCTTTGAATGCTTCTATTATTACCCGTGGTCGCAAAAGGCGGCCAGCCTCATCACTCAGCGCACCAAGGAAACGGGGATCTACGGCTCCGCAAAGCTGGATTGGAGCAACTACTTCACCTGCCGCCAGACGGCCTGCCCGGTCATTCTCACCGAGAACGGCTTCCTCAGCACCCCAACCGAGGCGGACGGCATTGCCAATTCGGCCACTCTTGTCCAAAAGGCCCAGGCCATCACCCAGGGTATTGTGGATTACTATCTGGAGATGCAGGAATAAGCGGCAAAAGCCGGAGGGGCGCACCCTCCGGCTTTCCTATATTTTCTGCGATCAACCCTACAAGATCAAGCAGATCAGCCCGTTTGCCCCATCGTTGACGATCCGGGTCAGGCTGCCCCGGAGCTTGGAGCGCACATCGTTGGGAATGCGCAGCACCTTGGCGTTCAGACCCTCCTGCACCATGTCCAGCACCGTGCGGCCGAAGATGTTGGTCTGCCAGATGGACTCCGGGTCGCCGCTGCCTAAGTAACCGATGAGATCCTGGGACTGCTGCTCGCCGCCCACCATGGGACTGAGTTCCGTGTCGATGTCCACCCGGATCATGTGAATGGACGGAGCGCTGGCCTTGAGCTTGACGCCGAAAGCGCCGTTTTTCTTCAGAAGCTCCGGGCTTTCCATGGACATCTCCTCGGCGCTGGGCATGACGATGCCGTAGCCCGTGGCCCTGACGGCGGACAGCGCATCGGAAATTTTGTCATATTCCTGCTTGACGGCGCTCATTTCCGTGAGCAGGGCCAATAGCTGGGCATCGCTGTGAATGGGCATTCCCGCCCGGCTGCTGAGAATTTCATAGAACAGCGGCTCCGGGAAGCTCAGGGCGCAGGACACCTGGCCGCTGCCCAGGTCGATGCTGCGAATGGACAGATCCTGCACCTGCTCCAGCTCCCGAAGACGGACAAGGGACGACTCCGCCTGGGACAGGGTGGCGATGCTCCCGGCACATTTCAGCAGGCCGTCATACAGCGCCGCCTTGACCGGGTGATCCGGCTCCAGGGCGGCCAGCCAGCCGGGCAGATACACCCGCAGCTCCTGCATGGGGAAGGCGTACAAAAGCTCCTTCAAAAGATCGGCAATGTCCTCCCCGGTCAGGGCCTGGCAGTCGGCAATGGCGGCCTCAATGCCAAATTCCCGGCGCAGCTCCTCCTGCACAGATGCGGCAGCATCGGCTCCCGGCAGCCGGGAGTTGATGACCACCAGGAACGGCTTGCCGGTGGCCTGCATATCGGCGATGGCCCGGCGCTCCGCCTCCACATAGTCGCTTCTTGGAATGTCGGTGATGGTGCCGTCGGTGGTGACCACCAGGCCGATGGTGCAGTGTTCCTCCATGACCTTTTTGGTGCCCAGCTCGGCGGCCTGGGTCATGGGGATCTCATGGTCGAACCAGGGGGTGGTGACCATGCGGGGCACGCCGTCCTCCTCGGCGCCGGTGGCTCCGGGTATCATGTAGCCCACGGAGTCGATCATCCGCACCCGGAGCTTGGCGGTGCCGTCCGGGGAGATCTCCACCGCCTCCTCCGGCACAAACTTCGGCTCCGAGGTCATGATGGTCTTGCCGGAGCCGCTTTGGGGCAGCTCATCCTTGGCCCGCTCCCGGCGGTAGGGATCGTCGATGCAGGGAATGACCAGCTCCTCCATGATCCGCTTGATCAGGGTGGATTTGCCGGTGCGTACCGGCCCGACCACACCCACATAAATATTTCCGCCGGTTCTGGCGGACAGCCTTGTATAAATATTATCCATAGCCAGCCTCCTCGTCCGGCAGGAGAGAAGGCTCCTGCCATGTCTGGGAACTTTCTGCCATTCCGAGCCGGTGCGCTTAAGCGG
>CAYLHM010000045.1:1298-3725 GCA_964383485.1 uncultured Oscillospiraceae bacterium | reverse complement strand
TAAGCGGGCTGGTTCGCAATGACAGCTTTTTTCAGCTCCTGCCATATGGTATGTCCGTCGGGGGACAAATAGAACTGCCGGCGCTGTGGGGAAAAAGTGTGAAAGCGGGCGGATTTTTTTGCATGGGGGTATTGACATAATTCCTGAAAAGTGTTACAATTTGGTTACACTAATTTTGGAGTAGATGTCCATGATCGAGTTTACCGATGTTGTAAAATCCTATACTGTGGGAAATCAAGCCCTCAAGGGCGTTTCTATGCAGATCGAAGACGGGGAGTTCGCCTTTTTGGTCGGCCCCTCCGGTTCCGGCAAGTCCACCATTATCAAGCTGATCACCGGGGAGCTGAAGCCCACCTCCGGCACCGTGCATGTCAACGGCTATTCCCTGGAGCATATCCGCCGCCGGGAGCTGCCCTATATGCGCCGCACGGTGGGCGTGGTGTTCCAGGACTTCCGGCTGATCGAGAATAAGACGGTTTATGAAAACGCCGCCTTTGTCATGCGGGCCATCGGCGCCCGGGAAAAGGAAATCCGGGAGCGGGTGCCCTATGTGCTGAACCTGGTGGGCCTGGACACCAAGAGCCGCCGCCACCCCGGCGAGCTTTCCGGCGGCGAGCAGCAGCGTCTGGCAATCGCCCGCGCCCTGGTGAACAATCCCTCCACCATCATCGCAGACGAGCCAACCGGCAACCTGGATCCCGCCCGCTCCCTGGAAATCATGAGCCTGCTCACCGAGATCAACAATCTGGGTACCACCATGCTGGTGGTCACGCACGAGCGGGAGCTGGTGGAGCGGTTCAACAAGCGGGTCATCGCCATCGACGAGGGCCTGGTGATCAACGACGGGATCATCAGCAACAGCAACGGAATGGACGGTTTTTATCATTATGAAGATCAATAATGTAGGATATCTGATCAAAGAGGGCATTCGGGGCATCTTCCTCCACGGCTTCATGTCCTTCGCCGCCGTGTGCGTGACGGTGGCCTGCCTGCTCATTGTGGGCAGCTTCGCTCTGCTGACCTATAATGTGAGCATTCTGGTGGAGGAGATGAACCAGACCAACGAAATCCTGGTGTATGTAGACGAAACGCTTTCCGATGCGGAGGCCCGGAGCATCGGCACCAAGATCAACGCCATTTCCAATGTCTACGAGGCCACCTTCATCGACCGGGAGCAGGCGCTGAAGGATTTCATAGCCGACCACGACGGGGACGAGGCATTCAACGGTGTGGAGGCCGAGGATCTGCGCCACCGCTACCGGGTGATCCTTGTTGACAATTCCCTCATGGAGCAGACCGTCGCCCAGGTCAGCCAGATCGAGGGTGTGGCCGATGTAAGCGCCTCCTACGAGCTGGCCGAGGGCTTCACTACCCTGGAGCAGGTGCTGCACATTGTTTCTCTGGGCGTGATCGCCGTGCTGCTGGTGGTGAGCCTGCTCATTATCTCCAACACGGTCAAGCTGGCCATGTACGACCGGCGGGAGGAGATCGCCATCATGAAAATGGTGGGCGCAACCAACGGCTTTATCCGCCTGCCCTTCGTGGTGGAGGGCTTCACCCTGGGCATCCTGGGCGCCGCACTGGCCTTTGGACTGGAGTGGGCCCTGTATGATCTGCTGCTGAGCAGGCTAAACGAGATCGACACGCTGCAGCTATTCCAGTTTGTGCCGTTCCAGCAGCTTTTGGTGCCCATGATCGCCACCTTTGCGGCAGCCGGCCTGTTTGTAGGAATTGTAGGAAGCTGGACCTCCATTCGGAAGTTCTTTGATGTGTAAAAGGAGGATGTTATGAAAAACAAACGCTTATGGGTTTCTATTTTAGCAGGCATTCTGGCAGCCGTGATGCTGCTGAGCCTGATCGTCAGCCTTTTGCCCCAGAAGGCCTCCGCAGCAAGCTCCTCGGAGATCAAAAAGCAGATCGAGGAGCTGGAGAGCAGCCAGGCGGAAATGCAGGAGCAGATCGATGCGCTGAAAGCCCAGCAGGACAGCAACCTGTCGGACATCCGTGAGCTGGCGGAGCAGAAAAGCATTATCGAGCAGCAGGTGGGCCTGATCCATGCCCAGGTGGACACCATGAACGAGGAGATCGCCGCCTATGCGGTGCTGATCGCCGACAAGCAGACCGAGCTGGACGAGGCGGAGGCCCACCTGGCCGAGCTGAACGCCAAGAATAAAGAGCGCATCCGGGCCATGGAGGAGAGCGGCAAGCTGTCCTACTGGTCGGTGCTGTTCAAGGCCAACAGCTTCACCGATCTGCTGGATCGGATCAACATGATCAACGAGATCGCCGAAGCCGACCGCCGGCGCCTGGAGGAAATGCGCACCGCCGCCCAGGAGGTGGCCGATGCCAAGGCGAACCTGGAGGCCGAGCGTGCGGAGCTGGAGCTGGAGAAAGAGGAGCTGGCTGTCAAGGAGGCCGAGCTGGAGG
>CAYLHM010000045.1:0-1198 GCA_964383485.1 uncultured Oscillospiraceae bacterium | reverse complement strand
ATTATTCCCACACCCCTTTTGGGGTGTGGGAATAGTGACATTAAGGAGATTTTGCAAAAATGAAAAAATGGAAGCTGATTTTGTCCCATTTTGCCGTTGCGGCGGTGGCGGCCGCCCTGGCCGTGGCCCTGACCCTGGGCCTGACCGCAGGAAATACGCCGGTGGCGGCGGGTAGCTCCAAGCTGGAGCAGCTGGAAAATCTGCTGATCCAGCGCTTCATCGGGGAAGCCGACCAGACGGCCCTGGAGGATGCGGCGGCAAGCGCCATGGTGCAAGCCCTGGGGGACCGCTGGAGCTACTACATTCCCGCCTCCCAGTACGGCAATTATGAGGAAGAAAAGGAAAATGCCTATGTGGGCATCGGCGTGACCATCTCAGCATCAGCGGAGGGCCAGGGCCTGGAGATCCAGAAGGTCAGCTCCGGCAGCTCCGCCGAGGAGGCGGGTCTGCTGGTGGGGGATATCATCGTAGCCGTGGACGGCGAGAGCATTCTGGACAAAACCACAGATGAGGTCAAAAACCTGGTGCGAGGCGAAGAAGGCACCGCCGTGACCGTCGGCATCCGCCGGGGTGAGCAGGAGCTGAGCTTTACCGTGACCCGGCAGCAGATTGTGACCCCGGTGGCCATCGGAACCCTGCTGGAGCAGAATGTGGGCCTGGTCACCATTGCCAATTTCAACGAGCATTGCGCCGAGCAGAGCATTGCCGCGATTGAGGAGCTTTTGGCCCAGGGCGCCGACAAGCTGATTTTTGATGTGCGCTATAATCCCGGCGGCTACGCACGGGAGCTGGTGACGCTGCTGGATTATATTCTGCCGGAGGGGCCGGTTTTCCGCACCGAGGACTATTTGGGCAACCAGAATGTGGAGGAGTCGGATGCGAAGTGCCTGGAGCTTCCCATGGCGGTGCTGGTGAATGGCAGCTCCTATTCCGCCGCCGAATTTTTTGCCGTAGCCCTCAGCGAGTATGAGGTCGCCACCGTGGTTGGGGAGCAGACCTGCGGCAAGGGCTATTTCCAGACGGTCTACACCCTGACAGACGGCTCTGCGGTGGGCCTTTCCATCGGAAAATACTATACGCCCAAGGGCCGCAATCTGGCGGATGTGGGGATCACGCCGGATGTGCCGGTGGCCGTGGACGAGCAGACCGCCGCTGCCATCTATGCCGGGACCCTACCCCCGGCAGAGGATCCCCAGAT
>CAYLHM010000044.1:0-9755 GCA_964383485.1 uncultured Oscillospiraceae bacterium | reverse complement strand
TGCTTTTGGAGAGGCGCACATAAAAGAAAACCCCGCCCCGAATTGCTTCGGAGTGGGGTCCGTTGGTGCTTACTGCTCGGAACCGGCGCATTCGGCCGGAATATTTTCTGCTCTTTCTGCGGCCTTTTTGGTTTCGTCCTCCAGGGCCAGCTGGGCCATATACTCGGCAGCATCGTCAGGCACATCGTCCAAATTCTCACTGCCCAGGTCGATATTCTTTGGCTGGCGCTTGAACAGAATGTCATACATTACCGGCACAATGATCAGGGTCATGATGGTAGCGTAGGCCAGACCGCCCACGATCACGGAGGCCATGCCCCGGCCCATCTGCCCGGCCATATCGTCGCTGAAAATGAGCTGGAACATAGCCAGAATGGTGGTCAGCGCCGTCATCAGAATGGGGCGCATACGGGTCTTGCCGGTGGCGATCAGGGCCGTGCGCCGATCCAGGCCGCCCATGCGGAGCTGGTTGATGTAGTCCACGAAGACGATGCCGTTGTTCACCACGGTGCCCATCAGCACCGCAAAGCCCATCAGCGACAGCATACTCAGCTGCTGCCCGGTGACCAGCAGGGCAATCATGCCGCCGGTAAAGGCCAGAGGCACGGTAAACAGCACGATGAACGGAGACAGCAGGCTCTGGAACTGGGCCACCATCACCAGATAGATGAACACGGCGCCCAGGGTCAGCAGCAGAACAAGCTGGGAGACCATGTCGTTGACGGTGCTGCTCTCGCCGTCCAGGGAGATGGAGCAGCCGGAGGGCAGGGGATTGCCGGCCTGGTATTCCTCCAGCCGCTGGCTGAGCTGCCTGGACAGCAGGGTGGCGTTGTAGCCCTCGGCAACGGCGGCGGAGACGGTGACATACCGGGACTGATTTTCCCGCTGCACGGTGCTGATGGAGGTGGTTTCCTCCAAATCGGCGAAATCCGACAGCTTATACACCTGGCTGACGGTATTGCCGGTGGCATCGGCGGTGCTGACGGTAAACTCCATGTCCAGCAGATTTTCCAGGGTCAGAGGGTTGCCCTCGTTGCGCACCGTCACATCCATGGTCACGCCGTTCAGGGTCACGGTGGTGGAGGTGGCGGAGGTGGTCAGCCGCTGGGAGATGTTCATATAGATCTGTGCTACGGTCAGGCCCTTGGCCATGGCTGCATCCCGGTCGATCACCAGGCGAATGGTGGGGTCCTCATCGGAAAAGCTGGTTTCAATATCGGTGTAGCCCTCGACCTGCCCGACGACCTCCACAAGCTCCTGGGAGAGTGTGCGCATGGTGTCCAGATCGTCGCCATAGATGTTCAGGCTCAGGCCGCTGCCCAGCATGGCGGTCATTTCGCTCATGCCGCCGGCGGAGGCTTCCAGCTCACAGCCTGCAAACCCGGCGGCGGCCTGATTGATCTTGTCGGTGATCCGCTGAATTTCACTGCTGCGGGCATCGTCCGGCACGGCAATATAGAAGGTGTAGCTGCCGTAGCTGTCTGTGGTGGACATACCCCCCAGCAAGCCGCTGGCGGCGGCGCTGTCCATCACGCCCACGCTGTCCACGCCGTCTACGCTGAGCAGCAGATCCATCACATCGGCGGCCACATCATAGGATTGCTCCCGTGTGAGACCGTCCGGCGTGGTCAGGCTGACACTGATCTGGTTGCCGGTCATTTCCGGCAGCAGGACAATGCCCATATTCATCACCGCCCAGACACACAGCGCCAGCAGGGCCACGGAGGCGGTGAGGGGCACGGCCTTGTGATCCAGGCACCAGCCCAGAATGCGGCCGTACCAGTTCTGGAAGCGGTCAAACAGCGGGTGGGCCTTGGGCTTGGACCGGCGCAGGAGGGTGGAGGCGGAGGCAGGCACCACCGTCAGGGCCACAATGAGGGAGGCGCCCAGGCAGTAGCCGATGCACAGGCCCATGGGCAGCAGCAGATCCCGGATCATGCCCTGGGTAAACACCAGGGGGAAGAACACGCATACGGTGGTCAGCGTGGAGGAAATAATGGCGCCGGACACCTGCTTGGCGCCCTGAACGGCGGCCCGGTGGGCCTCCACGCCCCGGCCCCGGAGGCGGTAGATGTTTTCCATAACCACAATGGAGTTATCCACCAGCATACCGATGCCCAGGGCCAGGCCGGACAGGGTCATCATGTTCAGGGAAATGTCCGTGAAATACATCAAAACCAGGGCAAACATCACAGAAAGGGGAATGCTGATGCCAACCACCAGCGTGGGCTTGAAGTCCCGCAGGAACAGGGCCAGAATGATGATGGCCAGCAGTGCGCCCAGGATCATGCTGGACAGCACGGTTTGGATAATGATCTCAATATAGCTGCCCTGGTTCATCAGCGTCAGAATGTGGGTGCCCTCGTATTTTTCCTCCAGAGTTTGGAAGGCGGCCAGGCAGTTGTTAGCGGTTTCGTTGGTGCCGGTGACACTGTTTTTGTAAATGGACAGGATCACGGAGCGGTCGCCGTTCAGCCGGGTGAAGCTGTCGCCGGAGTTGTCGATCAGGGTGACGGTGGCCACATCGGAAATGCGCACATCTCCCAGGCCCTCCATGCTCACCAGCAGAGCGCCGGAGATGTCCTCCACGCTGGTATATTCCTGGCCGACTTTCAGCAGCCAGCTGTTGTCATCTTTGTCGTCGATATATCCGGCGGGCATGGAGAAATTCTGGGCATAGATGAGCTGGGAGAGGGTGGATACGCTGAGCAGGCTGTTCAGATTGGCATTTTCCAGGGCCGTTTCCCGGGCTGCTTCATATTCCTCCCGGGCGGCAGCAAGCTGGGTCTGGGCGGTGCTGAGCTGGGCGGAGGCGGTGGAGAACTGCACGGCAGCCTCCAGCTGGGCCTGGGTCAGCCCTGCGACGGCGCTTTCCAGCCCGGAGAGAATGGAGGGCGTGGATTGCACCAGCTCCGAAACGCTGCTGAGGGCATCCTGGAGCTGCTGAAGCGTATTGCGGAACTTCTCTAAATTTTCACCGGGCACGATGCTGCTGCCGTCATCGGGCAGTGCGTGAATGAGGCTGCGCAGTTCGCCGGAAATGGACTGAATGCGGTTCATGATCTCCAGCAGCTGGGCAAGGCTCAAATCGTCGCTGTTGAGGATTTCACGGATGTCATTCAGCTCTGCTGCAAGGGCATCCAGGCCGGTGCCCACCTCGCCGTCGGTGATCAGCTGGCGCAGATCGGTTACAAGCTCCAAAATGCGGTCCAGTTCCGACTGCGTTTTTTGGACAAGCTCCTGAGCGCCGGCATCCAGCTCCCCGAAAATGGCCCCGGCCAGGGTCTCGCCAAAGCCGGCCTGGGCCTGCTGCAAGGCGGCCTGACCGCTGGCGACTTCCTGCTCGGCCTGGTCCAGCTTTTCCTTGGCCTCGGCCAAATTCTCATCTACCAGAGCAAGCAGGCGGGCGTTCAGCTCGTCGATTTTCTCTTGGTCCAGGTCTACCTGGACACGCTGCTCCACCAGTCCGATGCTGTCCACACTGGCAACGCCGCTCTGGCGCTCGATATAGGGCTGAATGCTGCTGCTGACAAAATTGGAAAGCTCATAAACATCGCAGCCCTCCCGGCTGACGGCCACATACATGGTGGCCATCATATCCATGCTCAGCTCGATTACGGAGGGGGTGCCGCAAAGCTCCGGCAGCTCTACCTGCTGGATGGCACTGGTGACCTTGACCGTGGTGGAGTCCATGTCGGTGCCGCTGACAAACTGGAGCTGTACCATACCGAAATTCTCGGCAGAGGTGGAATAGACATTCTCCACGCCGGTGATGGTGCCCAGAGCGCTTTCCATGGGGCGCACCACATCGGCTTCCACCCGCTCCGGGCTGGCGCCGGGGTAGGGAATGGTGATGAGCATATAGGGCAGGCTCATGGACGGAAGCAGGTCGGTGGTCATGTTTGTGACCGATACCACGCCCAGCACCAGCACCATGATCACCGCCACCAGCACCGTAAAGGGCTTTTTTACGCTTTGCTTTACCATGCAACAACATCCTTTGCTATCCATTATTTCTATACATTATAGGCACTTTGCCGGATTTTGTATAAACTTTTCGTAAATTTACAAAAAAGTTTTGCCATTCCGTAAAAAAGGGAATGGCAAATTTTGTATATTTTTATAATTGAACCAGTCCGGCATCCAGCAGCTTTTGCAGGCTCAGCAAAATGCCCAGCTTGGCGCTGTACCAGGTCAGGCCGCCCTGAAAATACACGGCGTAGGGCGGACGGATCGGCCCATCGGCGGAAAGCTCGATAGACGAGCCTTGAATAAAAGCACCGGCGGCCATGATCACCTGGTCCTCGTACCCCGGCATATCCCAAGGCAGGGGCGTGGCAAAGGAGTCCACAGGAGCGGCGGCCTGAATACCGGCGCAGAACGCCACCATGGCCTCCCGGCTGCCCAGCTCCACGGCCTGAATAATGTCATGCCGGTCTTCATCGGCGGCTGGCACGCAGCGGAAGCCCAGGCCCTCGTAGAGCTTGGCGGCAAAAATGGCGCCCTTTTCCGCACCGGCCACCACCGTGGGGGCCAAAAACAGGCCCTGGTAGAAGCTGGTCATCATGCCCATGTTGGCGCCCACCTCCCGGCCCAGACCGGGGGCGGACAGGCGGTAGGCGCAGCGCTCCACGCATTCTCTTGTGCCGCAGATGTACCCGCCGGTGGGGGCCAGTCCGCCGCCGGGGTTCTTGATCAGGGAACCCACCACCATATCGGCACCCACATCCGACGGCTCCAGAGCTTCCACAAATTCGCCGTAGCAGTTGTCCACCATGATTTTCACATCGGGCTTCTGCGCCTTGCAGAACGCGATCAGCTCGCCGATCTGGGCCACGGAAAAGCTGGGCCGGGTGGCGTAGCCCTTGGAGCGCTGAATGGTGATGAGCTTGGTTTTTTCGCCTATGGCCTTGGCGATGCCGGGAAAATCGAAGCTGCCGTCGCTGAGCAA
This sequence comes from uncultured Oscillospiraceae bacterium, assembly GCA_964383485.1. GTDB lineage: Bacteria > Bacillota > Clostridia > Oscillospirales > Oscillospiraceae > Faecousia. The sequence goes on along the minus strand of CAYLHM010000044.1, from coordinate 4,804 downwards.
GTCCACTTGCCGGTAGCGCACGCCGTACTCTGCCAGGGAGCAGGGGCTTTTCCGAATGCCGATCACCTCTTGCAGGGTGTCGTAGGGCAGGCCGGCAGGGGAGAGCAGTTCGTCACCCGGCAGCAGATTGGCCCCCAGGGCCAGGGCCAGGGCATGGGTCCCGCAGGTGATTTGAGGGCGCACCAGGGCGGCTTCCGTGTGGAACACATCGGCATAGACCCGCTCTAGGGTGTCCCGGCCCACATCATCGTAGGCATAGCCGGTGGAGGGGACAAAGCAGGGGGCGCTGACCCGGTTCTTCTGCATGGCGGCCAGCACCTTGGCCTGGTTATATTCTGCAATTTGGTCGATGGCTGCAAAACGGTCTTGAATTTTTTCCAGCGTGGCCTCGCCCAGTGCGTACACGGCAGGGGACAGGCCCAGGGTTTCATAAAGTTCCAATAGCTTTTCCATAGTTTATCTTTTCTTCAATCTCTCCGTCTGCGGCCGCCGAAGATCACCAGCAGCCGCAGAAGCTGGGAAAGGGCCACGGCGGTGGCGGCGACATAGGTCATGGCGGCGGCGGACAGGGTCTTCCGGGCGCCCTTCAGCTCCTCGTCCGTGAGCATCTGGGTGTCCTCAATGGCTCGGATCGCCCGGCGGCTGGCATCGAACTCCACCGGCAGGGTGATGAGCTGGAACACCAGGGAAAGGCCAAAGCAGGCAATGCCCAGGTACACCAAAGTGATGGACAGATCCTCCAGGGCATACAGCAGCAGCCCCACCAAAATCAGGGGCATGGCCAGCTTGGAGCCGATGTTGGTCACCGGGATCACGGCGGAGCGGAGCTTGATGGGGGCATAGCCCTGGGCATACTGCACGGCATGGCCGGCCTCATGGCAGGCAACGCCGATGGCGGCGGTGGAGGTGGAGCCGTACACCGTATCCGACAGGCGGATCACATTGCTTTTTGGGTCGTAGTGATCCGTCAGGCTGCCGCCGACCCGCTGGATCTGCACGCCGGACACCCCGTTGGAGCTTAACACCCGCTGGGCGGCCTGCTCGGCGGTGATGTGCCGGACGGAAAGCTGCTGGGCGTAGCGCTTAAAGGTGGAATGAACACGGGCGCTGGCCCAGAGCGACAGCAGAACGCAGGGCAGCACCATGACTACATAAGTCCAATCAAAATACATGGTATCACTCCTCAAATCATTTCCGGCTCCATGGCCTGGTGGAGGGTGTCGGTGATGGCACCCCGGAAAATGGGATATGCCTGGGCATGGAGGGTTTGCAAAGCCCCGGCGGAGTGCTGCACAGGCACATTGCCGGGCATGTACAGATCCTGATCAAAGATGAATTTCACCTCTTGATCTCCCTGGCCGCCACGCTTTACAAGCCCCGGCCCGGCATGGAGCTTGCACCGGCAGCCGCCCCGCAGGGCAGTTTCAATGTCCACGCTGCATCGGGTAGCATTGGCCTCGGCCACATCGTCTTCATTCAAAATGCCCAGGTAGCAGGGGGCGATCAGCTCCCGGAACGGGCAGCCCTCCAGATCCAGGCGCTTCCGGGAGATGAAGTTCAGATACCGCAGACCCACCCGCTCGAAGTAGGCGGGCTGATAAATGCGGATAAAGGCGGCAAGGGGCTGATCCAGCTTCTGTGCGAACTGCTCCCAGCAGTCGTACTGCGTACAGGACAGGGCAAAAAACTTGCCGGTCACATTCACCCGCCACGCCCCGTCGGCGGAGGAAAAGGCATAGTTTGTGGTTGTGCCGCCCCCCGGCCCGGCCGGTTCCTGCTGGGTGGAGTAGCGGGGAAATTCCGAACGGATCGCATCCTGAAATTCCACAGGCAGCTTGGCGGATATGGACAAAATCTCCGGGAAACGGAGCTGGCAGATCACCTCGGCCAACTGGTTTGCCCGATAGCGGCACCTGGGATCGCTTGCAAACAATAGAAACACTCCTTTCAGGGAATTGGACATCCTTTCCTTTATTATATCCAGAACCGAAAAAAAAGCAAGGGCAGAAAGGGGAGAACTTGAAAAATAGAAAAAATTCCTGTAAAATAGTGAGTAAAGAACCCCGTTTCTCCGTTTATAAAGTAGAGAGGTGATCCTAATGGAGCGATCCGGTACCGATAGCTATCTCCAGCATGAAGTTTTTACCCCGGAACAGTTGATCCGGCGCTACTGCGATGCCCTGGTGCGCTTCGCCTACGGCTTTGTCCGGGACAGCGCAGCGGCAGAGGATGCGGCGGCGGATGCGATCGCAACGCTGGTGTTCCACAAAAAGCGCTTTGCCGATGAAAGCCGCCTTCGTGCCTACCTGTACAAGGTCACACGCAACCGCTGCATCGACTATCTGCGCCGCCACAGCCGAAGCACCGACCCGGAGGACTTGGAAAGCGTCCTCATCAGCGAGGACATTGCCGACCTGGCCCAGCGGAAAATGCGCAACGCCTCGGTGTATGTGTGTATGCAGCAGCTCCCCGACCCATATCGGGAGGTGCTTCAGCTCCAGTACTTCGATGGCTTCGGGACGGAGCAGACTGCCCGCATCATGGGCAAAACCACAAAGCAGGTGTACAATCTCCATGCCAGAGCAAAGGTCGCCTTGAAAAACCTACTTGAAAAGGAGGGCATTACCCATGAGGACCTTTGATGAACGAAACAGAGATGTCCAGAACCGCCTGGAAAAGAAACGCCGAACCCGCCGCCGGGTCTATGGCGCCGTGGCCCTGTGCTGTGTGCTGGCACTGGCCCTGGTGCTGTTTGTGCCCCTGCGCAGCACACCGCCCAGCGTGGCAAAATACAGCGGCAGCCCCTATTATTCCCTGATTTATAAGATTAACGACTATTTGTACGAGCCGCCGGCATACGCAAACCGCTTTGAAATGGCAGCCGATGCCGTCCAAAATTGGGTGAGCGGGATTTCCGATGAGGATACCACTGCAAATGAAGCGCCTTCCGATGGATTGGGGCTCGTGGACGAAGGGGGGTATGCCTCTTATGTAGAGGTCACCGACAATCAGGTTGAGGGCGTTACAGAAGGGGACCTGTTCAAGCGCAGCGACCGCTACATCTTCTATTTGACCTCCGACGGCCTGAAGGTCTACACCATTGACCGGGAGGACTCCCAGCTTGCCGGCAGCTATAGCTGGACAGAGGAGGAAGAGGACTGGAGCTGCTACTGGGCGGACGATCGGGAGATGTACCTGTCGGAGGATTGCAGCACCGTGACCCTGCTCCTCAGCGGAGCGAGCAAAACCAAAGGCGCCCAGGTCCTTGTTATCAGCCTGGATGTGCAGGATCCGGCCCATATTTCCCGGATCGGCAGTGTGCGCATGGACGGCAGCTATCTGTCCTCCCGCACGGTGGACGGAAAACTGATGATTTTGACCCAGTACCGCTGCTACAACCCGAATTTGGAGGAGCCGGAGAGCTTTGTGCCCGCACTCTACACGGCCCAGGGCGAGCAGCTCCTGGCGGCAGAGGACATCTATTCGCCGGACACCCTGAGCAGCCTGCGCTATACGGTGCTGGCCATGCTGGATCAAAAGAGCCTGGAGGTGACGGACACTTCTGCATTCCTGTCCTATTCCGATACGATGTATGTGTCTGGCGCCCACCTGTTTGCTACCAGAGCCTACAGCGAGACCACGGAGAGCGAAAGCCGCAGCATGACCCAGATCACCTGCCTGGGCTACGGGCCGGAGGGCTTTACGGACTGCGGCTCGGTCAATGTGGAGGGCAGTGTGAAAAACCAGTATTCCATGGACGAACAGGACGGCGTACTGCGCATCGTGACCAGTACAAGCCGCAGCACGGTGACGGCGGGCAGCGGGAGCTACGATTCCTCCTGGGTGAAGGTGAGCGGAACGCAAGAGAATGTGAACCTGAGCTGCTATTCCATTGCCGACTGGTCGCTCATTGCCCAGGTGGAGGCCTTTGCCCCGGAGGGGGATCAGGCGGAGTCCGTCCGCTTTGACGGCGACAAGCTCTATGTCTGCACGGCGGTGGTGGTGCAGCTCACCGACCCGGTTTACTTCTTCGATTTGAGCGATTATAACAACATTCAATACACCGACACCGGCGTGATCGGCGGCTATTCCAGCTCCCTGGTGCAGTTTGGCGGCAGCCTGCTGGGCATCGGCTATGGCGACAGCTGGGAGCTGAAGGTGGAAATTTACGAGCAGGGCCAGGAGCGTGTGGAGCCGATTTGCAGCTACACCCGCCGGTCTTCGTTCTCGGAAGACTACAAATCCTACCTCATCGACCGGGAAAACCGTCTGGTGGGCCTGGCCGCAGAGGATTGGGACAGCGGAAATACGGTCTATCTGCTGCTGCACTACAACGGCTACGATCTCTATGAGGTGCTGAATGTGACACTGGGCACCAACGGAGATCTGGACGATGTTCGGGCAACCGAGATCGACGGCTGGCTGTATATCCTGTGGGGGAATGAACTATATGTGCGTGAAATAAAATAGGTTCATATTTTGAAAAAAACGGGGCATTCTGTTATCGGGAGGAATGCTTCGTGACGGAAAAGGAATATGGAAAATTGGTATCTCAAATGGCGCCCAAATCGCCCATCTGGAAGGACTGCCTTAACGCCTTTTGGATCGGCGGGCTGATCTGCCTGCTGGGTCAGCTTGCCATGAACGGCTATATGGCCCTGGGCCTGGAAAAGACCGATGCCGGGACGGCCACCTCCATGAGCCTGGTCGCCCTGTCGGCGCTGCTCACCGGCCTGAGCCTGTACGATGACATCGCCAAGCACGCCGGAGCCGGAACCCTGGTGCCCATCACCGGCTTTGCCAA
>CAYLHM010000043.1:0-9770 GCA_964383485.1 uncultured Oscillospiraceae bacterium | reverse complement strand
CGGACCACATTTTCAGCATATGTTCATGGTAAAGCGCCTGGTAAGGCTCCGACCAGTCACCCTTTTCCGGCTTGCCATTCTGATAGATGGGGTTGGCATCAGCGCCGTACTCGGAAAGGCCGATAACCGCTTCCGGGTGATTTTTGTGAAAGACATCAAACCATTCGTCATTCTGCTCCGCTTCTCCAACATACCATCCGTAGTACAGGTTGTAGCTGCGGATATCTGGCAGCATGACAAAGGGGTCGTTGGGGTCCAGCATGAATACATGGGCCATGGTGGTGGGACGGGTCGGATCCAGCTTATGGCACAGATCATTCAGAAGCCGGTGGTTTTCCTTCAGATCTTCGGAAAGGCCGCTGGCTGTGATCTCATTGGATAGGCCCCAGCAGACAATGGAGGGGTGGTTGCAGTTTTGCAGCACCAGCTCCCGCATCTGGGAGAGGGTGTTTTCCTTGGCACTCGGCATATGCTCGGTGATGTAGGGAATTTCCGCCCAGGCAATCAGACCCTTTTCATCGCACAGATCATAGAAGTATTGGTCATGCTGGTAGTGGGCCAGGCGCACGGTGTTGGTGCCCATTTCCAGCAGGAGGGCCATGTCTTCCTCATGCTCGGCTTTGGTCAGCGCATTTCCAAGGCCCTGACGATCCTGGTGCCTGGCGGCGCCGCAGAGCCGGAGGTTCTTCCCGTTGAGGTAGAAGCCCCTCTCGCTGTCAAAGCCGATGCTTCGGCAGCCAAACCGGGCAGTTACCTCGTCATTGCCGTCCAGCACGGCCTTGGCAGTGTAGAGGAAGGGATCTTCTTTCCCGTTCCACAGGTGTACATTTTCAATGGTAATAACGGCGCTTGCCTTGCCGTTTTCCACCGGGGCGGCGGCCTGCTGCCCGTCTGCGGTAAAGATTACTTCCTTGCCGCCGCTGACATAGGCTTCCATCGCCACTTCTGCGGTTTTCAAATCCGCACTGACTTTGGGCGTTACCCGGATGCCGGTGTCACCGAAATGGTCAAGAGCGAAGTGATTTTTCGGCACCATAACCAGGTTCACATCCCGGTAAATGCCGCCGTAGAAGGTAAAGTCCGCCTTCTGGGGGTAAACGCGGTCGTTTTTCCCGTTGTCCACACGGACGGTCAGCAGATTTTCTTCTCCTGTGGGCTTCAATGCGGGAGTCAGATTGGCCCGGAAGGTGGAGTAACCGCCCTCGTGACGAAGCAATCGCTTGCCATTTAGAAACACCTCGGCAGTCATCGCTGCACCCCGGAACTCAATCCATAGCTGCGCTCCTTCCGTCAACTTGGGGGTAGTCAGCTTCTTGGCATACCAGCACTTGCCCCGGTAGTAGTCGTTGCCGCCGTCCTGACCGTCCTTGGCGTTCCAGGTATGGGGCAGCTGCACCGTCTCGCCCATGGCCAGAGCTGCCTCTCCGCTGACATCCCGCCGCAGAAAGTACCAGCCGCTGTTCATATTGGTTGTTGTTCGCACAGTGTCACCTCTTTTCAGGTTCATTATAGCAAAGGTCCACAGACTGGAAAAGCCGGAAATTGGTTATTTTTATCGTAATTTATTGTAAGTTGCCCGGCCTTTTGTGCCGCCGGATATTCCGATGATCGATGCTGTTTGCTTTTTAACTGCGTATGCAGTCCGTAATAACGGTCAAAAAATCGAAAAAAACACCCAGTAATCATAACAATTACTGGATGTATTACCCTTTTTCAGTCCGCAGCGGGGAAATTACAACATTTGTCCGAAAAATCAAGCCGTTATATGTAGTATTCTTCCATATCCTCAAGTCTTAGGCAGGCCAGTGCCTTGATCGGGATCTTGTGCCCGCAGCCACAATCTATATCGACGAAGCCCGGTGTATGCGCCACATGAAGATGCTCCCCTTGGGCCTCTATTTCCATTTCAAAATGGATTTGTTCCTGCTCTTCTCCGATCAGGTACTGCACAGGGGTGTGGCCAATGATCAGCTGACAATCCGGGATCGGATTTGGCGTTTCCATGGTCGGTCTGCCCCACACTTCATCGTGGACATTTGCCCCCGGAAAGCCATGTACCAGATAGAATTTTCTGCCCCCTATCTTTACCTCCAGATGGGTTGGGCGTGTTTGCAAGAAATTTATAATCTCCTGTTGTTCTTCATGATCCAGGCGAAGGTATGCTGTCCATGTAGGAGCGTTGCCATTGCGGTTCCATCTGCGGATATCCTTTTCACCGGCATCGGGGCTCATGTACTGGAGCATCATGTACTCATGGTTCCCCAGCAGCATTACAGCATTGGGCATTCCCATAATTTCCTTCAGCAGGTCTATCCCGTCTGGCCCCCGGTCAACCACATCACCCAATATGTACAGCGTATCATCCGAAGAAAATTGAATTTTCTCCAGCATCGCATGAAAGCGATCCGCTTCTCCGTGAATATCGGACATGACATAATGGCCCATCGTTGTTTGTTCCTTTCACATGCTTGTCCCGGAAGAATTGAAAAACACTTTAGAAGCAAACTTTTGGCCAGCTGCATCTAAAGTGTTTGTCCATTATGGCAGGGGCACAAGGACTTGAACCCTGAGCCTACGGTTTTGGAGACCGCCGCTCTACCAATTGAGCTATACCCCTATATATAAAAAAGGTTAAAACCTGAATTTGTGGTGGGCCTTCAGGGATTCGAACCCGGGACGATCCGGTTATGAGCCGGAGGCTCTAACCAACTGAGCTAAAGGCCCTTATGATCACGGGGTGCCATGCACCACCACGAACCATATTTTAGCACGAGATGATCATTCTGTCAAGTAAAATTTTGCGGAAATTCCCCTGCAATCTTTTCACCGGCTTTGGCCGGTGTTTTTTTGCGCTCTGTCATAAAGTGCAGCCTGCGGTAATAGGATAGTGCAGGAGTGATGCAAATGAAGTGTGCGTGGAAAGAGCTGCTTGGGCTGCTTCCGCAAAATTTACGCCGGGAGGTGGACAGGCAGGGCCCTCAGGAGCTGGAGGCGATACGCCTGCGCCGGGGCCAGCCGGTGGAGCTGGTGACCGGGCGGGGCTGCCGCCGGCTTCCCGTCCAGGCAGGTACGGAGGAGCTGAATTACATCGTCAATGCGGCCAGCCGCTATTCCCCCTGGGCCCAGGAGAGCATGGCCCAGGGCTACCTCAGTGCTGCCGGCGGCCACCGGATCGGTGTCTGCGGGGAGTGCATTGTGCAAAACGGAGTGATGACCGGCCTGCGCCGGGTGCATTCTCTGTGCATCCGGGTGGCCAAGGACTACCGGGGCATCGCCCGGGGCATTCCTCTGGATCAAGGCTCGGTGCTGCTCATCGGCCCGCCGGGCAGCGGGAAAACCACCCTGCTGCGGGATCTGGTCCGCCAAATCGCAGGCAGCGAGGGAAACGCTGTGTCCGTGGTGGACGAGCGTGGGGAGCTGTTCCCTGTGGACACGGATTTCGCCCGGGATTGCCGGGTGGATGTGCTGACCCTCTGCCCGAAGGCCCAGGGCATTCCCATCGCCCTGAAAACCATGGGCCCCGCCTGGATCGCCGTGGACGAAATCACAGACCCGGCGGACTGTGCGGCCCTGGCGGAGGCCCAGTGGTGCGGGGTGAAGCTGGTGTCCACGGCCCATGCGGCGGGGATCGGGGACCTGAAAAGCCGGAAGCTCTACCGTCCCCTGGTGGAGGGCGGATTATTTGAAACCGTGATCGTTTTACAGCCGGACAAGTCCTGGCACAGGGAAAGGATGTAGGTATGGAACTCAAGTGGATCGGTGCGGCACTGATTATTGCGGGGGGCGGCGGCGTAGGTGCGCTAATGGCCTATCAGGTCAAAAGGGAGTGTACAGCGCTGGAGCAGCTTTTGGCCGCTCTCGGCTTTATGGCCTGTGAGTTGGAATACCGGCTCACGCCCCTGCCGGAGCTGTGCAGGCAGGTATCCGAAAAATATTCCGGCTGCACGGCCGCCTTTTTCCGAATACTGGCCCAGGAGCTGGAGGGGCAGGTGGCCCCCAATGTGACCAGCTGTGTCCGGGCTGCGCTGATAAAATGTCAGCGAATGCCCCAGAAGCTTTACGACTTGCTGAAAGAGCTGGGCAACACCCTGGGCGTTTTTGATCTTGCCGGGCAGCTTAGCGGCCTGGAAGCGGTACAGGCCTCCTGCCGCCGCCGGCTGGAGGAGCTGGAGCAAAACCGGGGCCAGCGGCTGCGCAGCTACCAGACGCTGGGCCTGTGCGCCGGGGCGGCGCTGGCAATTCTGCTGCTTTAGCCTATGGAAATTGATCTGATCTTCAAAATCGCCGCCGTGGGGATTATTGTTTCCATCTTAAATCAGGTCTTATCCCGCTCCGGCCGGGAGGAACAGGCCACCATGACCACCCTGGCGGGCCTTGTGGTGGTGCTGATGATCGTCGCTCAGAAGATCGCAGAGCTGTTCGACCTGGTCAAGACCCTGTTCCGCTTCTGATGGGGCCGTTCTTGCAAATCGTGGCCGGGATCCTGCTCACGGCGGTGCTGGGGATTGTACTGAGCAGGCAAAGCAAGGATATGGCAATGCTTTTGACTTTGGCGGCCTGCTGCATGGTGCTGATCGCCGTGGTGGGATACCTGGAGCCGGTGATGGCGTTTTTGGAGGAGCTGGAAGCCCTGGGCGATATGGACGGCGAGATGGTGCAGATCCTCTTGAAGGCCCTTGGCATCGGCCTGCTGGGACAGATCGCTTCCCTGGTGTGCAGCGACTGCGGCAACTCCGCCCTTGGGAAAGGAATTGAAATGCTGGCGGCGGCCACGGTGCTGTGGCTTGCGCTGCCCATGCTGCGGGGATTGGTGGAGCTGATACAAAGGCTATTGGGGGAATTATGAGGCGATTTTTGCTTGTGGGGCTGCTGCTGGCCTGCCTGATCCGGCCGGTATATGCCATGGATTTTACCGCCCCGCCTGCGCCGGAGGAGGCCCAGGAGCTTCTGCGCTACGAGCCGGAGAGCTTCGGCCAGGGCCTTGCGCAGATCGTTCAGGAGGCGATCCAAAAGCTGCTGCCGGATCTGGCAGAGGCTGGCGGGGCCTGCCTGTCCCTCATTGCGCTGCTGCTGCTCGCTTCCGTGGTCCGCACAGCGGGCGGGACGGCGCTGCCGGAATGGGTGGCGGCGGTGGGCGTGGGGGCGATCCTGCTGGGACAGACGGGCAGCCTGATCCATCTTGCGGCGGATACCGCTACACAGCTCAGCGAATACGGGAAGCTCCTGCTGCCGGTGATGACGGCGGCCATGGCGGCCCAGGGGGGTGTCACGGCATCGGCAGCGCTGTACACGGGAACCATGCTGTTCGACACCGTTCTCAGCGTGGCGGCGGCTTCCGTGCTGGTGCCCATGGTTTATATGTTCCTGGCCCTGGCGATCGCCAAAAGCGCCACCGGCGAGGAAATGCTGGGCAAGCTGGGGGAGCTGGTCAAGGGCAGCCTGACCTGGCTGATGAAAACCGGGCTGTACATCTTCACGGGCTATATGAGCATCACCGGCGTGGTCAGCGGGACAGCCGATGCGGCGGCGGTGAAGGCGGCAAAGCTGAGCATCTCCGGCATGGTGCCGGTGGTGGGCGGGATTTTGTCCGATGCTTCGGAGGCCGTTGTGGTAGGGGCCGGGGTGATGAAAAACGCTGCCGGTGTCTACGGCCTGCTGGCGGTGATCGCCATCTGGATCGCACCGTTTCTGAAAATCGGCCTGCAATACCTGCTGCTGAAGCTCACGGCCGTGTTTTGCAGCGGCTTCGGGATCAAAAGGGCATCGGATCTCCTTCAGGATTTTTCCGCCGCCATGGCCATCTTGCTGGGCCTGGTCGGGAGCTTTTGCCTGTTTTTGGTGATCAGCACCGTGTGCTTTATGAAAGGAGTGAGCTGAAACGGAGACTCTGGGAGAATATGTGCTGCATCTTGTGGCGGCGGCCATTTTCTGCGCCGTGATCAAAGCCCTTGCGGGGAAAAAGGGGGCCACGGCAGGAGCGGTGCAGATGCTTTGCGGCGTGTTTCTGCTGCTCACGCTGGTAAAGCCTCTGGTCAACATTCGCATGGATGAAATTTCACCGGAATTTTGGAGCGGCCAGGCGGATGCCGCCGTGGCGGCCGGAACCTCCACGGCAGAAGAAAGTCTGCGGGAGCTCATAAAAGACAAAACGGAAGCATATATTTTGGACAAAGCCGGATTGTTCGGCGGGGAGCTTACAGTGGAGGTGAGCTTGGACAGCTCCGATCTGCCTGCGCCCAACGGCGTGGAAATCAGCGGCAAAATCTCGCCCTATGGGAAAAAGCAGTTACAGCAGATCATTCAGGACGATCTGGGCATACCAGCGGAGGCGCAATTATGGATCACATAGCCTTGAGCGCAAAGGTAAAGGATATTTTCAAGAAATACCGTTACGCACTGCTGATCCTGCTGCTGGGGGTAGGGCTGATGCTCTGGCCCTCCGGCACGGGAGAAAATCAGGAAGAAACAACACTGCCTGCGGAGCAGGGGGAGGCAAAGGCAGACATGGAGAAGCGTCTGGAGGAAATCCTGGGTCAAATTCAGGGAGCAGGGACGGTGCAGGTGCTGCTGAGCGTGGACAGGGGAGAGCAGACGGTCTACCAGTCCGATACCGATGCAGTTTCCGGGGAGAACGGCTCCACCCGGACGGATACGGTGATCGTTTCCGGCAGCGACCGTGCCCAGCAGGGCCTGATCCAGCAGGTCAATCCGCCCAGCTATCTGGGGGCTGTGGTGGTGTGTCAGGGGGCAGATCATGCGGCGGTGCGGCTTGCCATTGTGGAGGCCGTGGCCAGTGCGACCGGCCTGGGAGCGGATCGCATTTCTGTTTTGAAAATGAAATGAGGAGGAATTGAACATGAAAAACTGGAAGAAAAACTTGATGGCGGCGGGTCTGCTGGTGGTGGTTTGTGCCGGGATCTATATGAACTGGATGTACAGCAATGCCCAGCAGACCAGCGATCTGACCGACCTGCTGGATGCTGAAAAGGTGCTTTCCGCCGACGGTCTGGTGCTGGATGCCGAGCAGGTTTCCGACAATGACGGCAACAATACGGTTACGGACTATTTTGCCGCCGTGCGCCTTTCCCGGCAGGACGCCAGGGACCGTGCAGTCAGCTTGCTCCAGGAAACAATGGCGGTGGGCAGCGAGGAAGAAATGGCCAATTCCAACGATATGCTGGAGCAGATCGTGCAGATGGCTCTGTCCGAAGCCCAGATCGAAAGCCTGGTCATTGCCAAGGGCTACGCCGACTGTGTGGCCTATATGTCCGAGGACGGGATTTCCGTGGCCGTTGCGGCGCCGGAGGGGGGCATCACCCAGCAGGATGCTGCCATCATCGCCGATATCGTTATGAGCCAGACGGATTTCCAGATGCAGGACATCCGGGTGGTAGAGGTGCAGTAGAGAGCAGAAAAAGGCGGTGAGCTTCGGAAGGGAGGCTCACCGTCTTTCATAACGATTCGGGGAAGCACTATTCATAGTCCGAGTGCCGCATCTGGTTCTGCTTGCGGTACATAGAGGGGGACATACCGATATGCTTGCGGAAGACCCGGTTAAACTGGGAGAAGCTGTTGAAGCCGCAGGGAGCGGCCACCTCGGTGATGGGCATCTGGGTGTTGATGAGCAGGGCCTGGACATTGCGGATCCGGGTCATCTGAATATAGTCCGTCACCGTAAAGCCGGTCACATTTCGGAACTGGTGGGACAGGTAGCTGGGGCTGAAGCAGTACTTTTCCGCCAGGAAATCCAGGGAGAGGACCTCGGAATAGTGGGTGTGAATGTAGCTCGTCACTGAGTAGATCCGTTTCGCCACATCGGTCAGCTCCGCATCGTTGGCATATTGGTTGCTGTCCAAATTCAGGAAGATCAGGGTGAGAAACTCAATAAATTTCTGGTGAATGATCAGATCCCGCATAGGATCCGTCTTAGGGCCGAGGAGGTAAATATCGTTGAGCTTGCCAAAGAGCTTCCGCTGCAGCTCAGCGGGGAAGCGGAAGATGGGTACATCCCGGTGAAAAATATGCAAAAGCTGCTCGTATTCGTTGGACAGACCCACCACATTTTTGGGCATATTGAACTGGATAATCAACCGTTTGCACGGATTTCCAACAGGGTATTGGGATTTGTGCAAAACATTGGGGGAGACCCCCAAAATGTCAAAGGTCTGCAGCTCATAGGGAACGCCTTCAATAAAATGAATGGCGTTGGGGCAGAGCAAAATGCAGATCTCATAGAAGGGGTGAAAATGCTGGAAGCCCATATTGATGTCCGCACTGCGCACATCGTAGTCGAAGAAGTAAAAGATCGGGTCGTTTTCTTTGTTGACACGGATATAATATTGATCCTGATAAAGGGCAAGATTGTTGATCAGCATCTTCTTATTCCTCGTTCATTCGGAAGTCGGCGCATAGATGCACATGGCAGGGAGCGCTCAGCTTTTCGGCCTGCCGGCCCTGGGCATCAAAGCGGCAGTGACGGAAGGTACAGCCGGCGGCCTGGTGGGCATATACATAGTACAGGCCGGGTTCGGTTTCGGCAGGCCCGGCGGTGGGGCGGAGGTCGTGGAAGGCGGGGTCATAGTCGGTGGATTTCCGCAGGGTCAGATGTACATTTTCAAAGCAAATGTCCGATATGGAGTCCGGGAACTCGCCGTACAGGAGGATCCCGTTCTCGGCGGTACACAGGATATTGCTGAAAAGAATGTTCCGCACGGTGCCGACCTTGGTATCCGCCTTGCGGGGGAGGACGGTGATGGCGATGGGCTCGGCGGCGCCCCAGAACATATCCCGCCGGAACAGCCTTGTGTCGATGGCGATGTTGTGAAACAGCACATTTTCAATGGAGCCGGGATCCCGGAGCTGGAGGGAGATGCCCCGGTTCGTCCGGCTGATGATGCAGTTTTCCACCACAATGTTGCGGAACAGCGCCTCGCTTTCACTGCCGAACTTGATGGCGGCGCTGGTGGAGGTGAGGGTGCAGCCGGTGACGGTGATGTTCTCGCAGGGGCCGTATGCCATGGCGGCGGCGGTGTTTTTGAACACGATGCAGTCGTCGGCGCATTCCACATGGCAGTTGGAGATGCGCACATTTTGGCAGTGGTCGGGGTCGATGCCGTCGCAGTTGGCCATGGCCAGGTCGTTCAGAATGCGAATGCCGTCGATCAGCACATCCCGGCAGCCCACCATATGCACCGTCCAGAAAGCGGAGTTTGCCAGGGTCAGGTTCTGAATGGTCAGATGGCGGACATTTTCCAGAAAGAGCATGGGGGCACGGGGATAAAAGGCGCCCTCGATATGCCACTTGGTCACGGTACCATAGAAGATTTGTTCGTTGCCGTCAATTTTGCCGAAGCCGGTGATGGCGAGATTTTCGCAGTCCTTGGCATACAGAAAGTAGTGGTTGGGTGCGCCGGTGTATTCGCAGTTTTCATAGGAGGGGACTCCGCTCAGTTCCGGGGAACCGCCGATTTTCTGAAAGAGCAGGTAATCCTCCAGCCGGTCGCTGCCCTTCAGCACGGCGCCCATCTCCAGGTGCAGCTCCAGATTGGAGCAGAGGGCCAGTGCGCCGCTGCGGTAGATATGCCCGCCGGGGAGGATGACCCTGCCGCCGGTGCTGCGGCAGGCATTGATGGCGGCCTGGAGCGCAGCGGTGTCGTCGGTGCAGCCGTTGCCAACGGCGCCGAAATCGAGAACATTGTATTCCATAATGAGCCTCCTTTTTCGCAACACAGTCTACCACAGCCAACCGGAAATGTCAAGTTCAGCTTGCA
>CAYLHM010000042.1:0-9847 GCA_964383485.1 uncultured Oscillospiraceae bacterium | reverse complement strand
TTTCCGGGCTTTTGATAGCGCTCCTGCTCGGAAAAGATGCAGCCGCAGTATTTTTGAATGTAAAAGCCCAGCTCCCGTGCCCGTTCCTGCCCGGCGCGGAAGTAGGGCCGGAAGTCCCGGTAGAGAAATTCCACGCCGTAGGCCGAAGCGGCCCGCTGGGCAACCTCTTTCAGCAGCTCGTGATTTTGATAGGGGCTGATGAACAGGCTGGAGGTGAAGCTGTCGAACCCGCCCTGGGCCGCCTGGCGCGCGGCTTCAAAAAGGCGCATTTCATAGCATTTCACGCAGCGCCCGTCGATATCCGCCGCCACCTCCCGGACGAAGGGGCGCAGGCCGTAGTCGTCCCGCTCCAAAAGGGGCAGCTCGATGGTCTGGGCATATTCCCGAAGGCAGTTCCGCCTGGCCCGGTATTCGGTGAAGGGGTGGATATTGGGATTGTACCAGAAGCCGGTGACGGCCAGGCCGTCCGTGCGAAGCACCTCGATGCACTGGTTGGCGCAGGGGGCGCAGCAGATGTGCAGCAGTGTGTTTTCCATGGCCGTTTACCCGATCCGAAGGCCGTAGACCCGCTGCCCACGGGTGCCCACTACCAAAGTGTTTTCATAGATGGCCGGGGAGGCCTCCACATTGGCGCCGACACTGAGGGTGTCCAGAATTTGGCCGTCTGCGCCGGAGATCAGAAAGACCTTGCCGACGGAGTCGCAGATCACCACATAGGCCTTGCCCTCGGCGGTGTAGAAGGCGTTGGGGCTGCTCCAGGCGTAGCTGGACATACTCAGCTCCCATTGGATCTCGCCGGTTTTGGTGTCCAGGGCCAGCAGCACGCCGTTGTAGTTGCTGGGGGTCCGGGCGATGGGGTAGATGATCAGGCCCTCCAGCTCGGTACCGGCCCGGCCCAGCAGGGGCGATGCCTGCACGCCGCCGGACACGCCGGAAATGGTGTTGCATTCCCTGGTGACCTCCCACACGATCTCGCCGGTTTTGGCGTTGAGCTTGTAGATGGTGACGGTGCCGCTGCTGTCTTTCGCCGTCCAGTGCAGGCTGGGGGCGGTGTAGATATAGCCCTCGCCGGTTTCCGCATCCCATTCAAATACCGGGGTGGAGTTGTTGTCGTCCTTGGTATCCTGGGCCCATACCAGTTCCATGGTGTTCAGGTCGATGCAGAAGAACATTCCGCCGTTTTCCGCCACATACAGATAGCGGTCCACGATCACACAGCTATTTTCGTAGCCCACCCAGTAGGTGGAGCCGTTGGAGCGGCTGGTGGCGTAGCGGGTTTTCACCGGCTCGTCGGGGCTGACGGAGATGGTGCCGGCGGCAGGGTCGTAGCTGGTGTTCAGCTTATAGGTGTACAGCACGCCGCTTTCGCCGGGCCAGATCAGGGTGTCGGTCTCCCCGTCCACCAGGGGCGAGGAGTCGAAGGCGCACCAGGTTCGGGTGGCGAAGCTGTCGTAGCCGCTCTTTTCGTACAGCACCGTGCCGTCGATGAGGCTGACGATGAAGATCTTCGGGGAAACGCCGTTTACACTGTCGCCGGCGCCCACATACAGCAGGGGATAGCCTCGTGGATCCAGAGCGCCGGAGCCTTTGAAGGGCATACCCAGATCGATGGGATCCCGGGTGTAGCTGCCGTCGTCCAGGTCATAGAAGTACACATGGCCGTCCAGGGTGGCATAGACCACCTCCACCAGATCCTCCTTGGCCTGCTTTTCGGGGTACATATTGGTCATGTTGGCCTTGGTCTGATCATCCCAGCGGACGATCAGGGGCTGGCCCGTCCAGCCGCTGCCGGTCCACTTGCTCAGGCTGCCCGTGCCCTTTTCCCAGGCGGTGGTGAGGGTCTCCTGGCTCACCGTGGCCAGGCCGTAGCTGGGGTCGCTGCGGTAGTTGTTGCCCCGGAAGGTGCAGATGCCGGGCAGGGCGAAGTAGTCGCCGGAACGGCCAAAGGAGATCTCCTCCGGGCGAGTGTAGCTGTCCACGATCTGCCCGTCAGCCATGATTTCCCACCGAATGTTCCAGTTTGCCGGGTCGCTGTCCTCGGTATAGGCGGCGTCGTAGCTGGGCAGCGGCTCTGTGGCGGGTACGGTGGTGGGCGGCACGGTGGCTTCCGTGGGCTGGGAGGTCTGGGTGGGCTGGGTGCCGGCCGTGCTGGCGGGATCGCTGCTGCTGAGCAGGGCATCGGAATAGAGGTCGTTGCCGGCCTGGCGGTAGCGGGTGGCGCAGAACATGGCGCAGGCGCACACCAGCACCGTGGCGATGTAGACCAGCACCAGAAGCCCGGTGTTCTTCCTGCGCTGGGAACGCAGGCTCAGCACCAGGCTCAGAATGATCATGATGACGGCAAAAAGGCAGATCACGACCAGGGCGGGGCCCATGGCATCGTAGCGGGCCTGGGGCGTTTCGTCGGCTGGAAATAAAAGCTGGCTCATAAGATCATCTCCCAAATCCTTGGTGTACGCTTATTTTAACACAAAGTTCCGGCTTATGCAAGGAAAACTCAGCAGAAATCGGCACAAATGGGGAAATTGCGGCCCCAGGTGCGGCGCTTTTTACAGGCTTTCACGCTTCACCAGGGAAGTGGTGATCTCGATTTTGATGTTGGCAGAGGGTTTCCCTGCCATGATGGCGGCAAGCCGCTCCACCGCCAGCTGGCCCATGGCCTGCTTGGGGACATGAATGGTGGTCAGCGGCGGCTCGGTGATCTCGCACATGGCGGTGTTGTCGAAGCCGATCAAGCCGATGTCCCTGGGAATTTGGTACCCGGCCTCCTTGAACGCCCGCATGGCCCCCACAGCGATCAGGTCGTTATCCGCAAAATAGCAGCTCGCCAGCTTTTCGCCCTGGGCGATCAGCGCCTTCATATCGGCGTAGGCGCCCTCGGCGCTGGGAGCCAGGCGGTGGACGATGGAAGCGGAGGGGGAAAGCCCGTTGTGCCGGATGGCCTTGTAGAAGCCGTCGGCCCGTTCCTCAAAATTGCCGATGGAGTAGGAGGAGCGGAGATATCCCGGCTGGGCGGCCCGCTTGGAGATCAGGTAGTTGGTGGCGGCAAAGGCGCCCTGGACATTGTTGATCAGCACGCAGTCCCTGGGAATGCCCTCAAAATAGGTGTCCAGCACCACCATGGGCAGGGGAAAGGCGGCGAAAGGTGCAAAATTCTGGCTTTCCAGCTCCGTACCCAGCAAAACCACGCCCTTGGTGTCCGTGCCAAGCAGAGTATGCAGCTCGGAACGCAGGTTTTCCTCGTGGAGGTACAGCATTTGCAGCTTGTAGCCCAGGCTGCGGCAGGCGTTGGCGACACCTTCTGACAGGGACGAGAAAAACAGGGTGTCCCCCACCACGGCGCCGTGGCGGCGGTACATGAGAAAGGCGATGGTGCCCTTGTTCATTTCCCCAGACAGGCGCTGCCGGCTGAAATCAAAGCCGCATTCCTTTGCCGTTTTCAGCACCAGATCCCGGGTGCTTTCGCTGACCCCCGGCTTGTTGTTCAGTGCCATGGATACCGCGGCGGCGGACAGGCCCAGCTTTTGCGCCAGCTCCTTAGCAGTGATGGACATGATATCAGCTCCTTTTCGTTTCAGTATAGCAAATTAAGCAAATTAAGTCAAGGTTATAACTTAACTTAAGTTGCTATTAAGCTGCCGATTTTATAAAATAGAGGGGAAAACAACACGAAAGGGAGTTATTCTTTATGCGTTCCATCAAAATCGGCTTTGCCCCCACACGGCGGAGCATTTTCTCCGCCCCGGATGCCATCAAATTTGCCGATCTCACCCGTGACCGGCTTCGGGAGCTGGGCGTGGAATTTGTGGATATCACCGACATCAATCAGGAGGGCCTGCTGTACCAGGAGTGCGACCGCATTAAAATCCGGGAGAAGTTCCAAAAGGAGGGCGTTGACGGCCTGTTCTTCCCCCACGGCAATTTCGGCACGGAGTACGAGGTCGCCCGGCTGGCCAAGGAACTGGGCGTGCCGGTGCTGCTGTGGGGCCCCCGGGACGAGCGCCCGGAGCCAAACGGCGTCCGCCTGCGGGATACCCAGTGCGGCCTGTTTGCCACCGGCAAGGTGCTGCGCCGCTTCGGCGTTCCCTTTACCTACATGACCAACTGCCGCCTGACCGACCCGGAATTTGAGCGGGGCATCCAGACCTTCCTGGCCGTGTGCAGCGTGGTCAAGACCTTCAAAAATATCCGCATTCTGCAAATTGCACCCCGCCCCTACGACTTCTGGAGCACCATGTGCAACGAGGGCGAGCTGCTGGAGAAATTCAATGTCCAGCTGGCGCCCATTCCCATGCCGGAGCTGACCGCCGAAATGCAGCGGGTCAAGGCCCGGGGCGTGGAGGTGCCGCAGACCGTATCCTACTGCCGCAGCTGCATGAAAATCGAGGTAAAGGACGATGAGCTGGAACAGGTGGCGGCGCTGAAGGTCGCCATGAAGAACCTGGCTGCCAAGTACGGCTGCAACGCCATTGCCATCCAGTGCTGGAACGAGCTGCAAAACGAGATCGGCATCATGCCCTGCGCCGCCAACAGCCTGCTGAATGAGGAGGGCATTCCCACCGTCTGCGAAACGGATATCCACGGCGCCATCACCGCCCTCATGGTGGAGGCCGCCTCCCTGGAGGAACGGCGCAGCTTCTTTGCCGACTGGACGGTGCGCCACCCCGACAACGAAAACGGTGAGCTTTTGCAGCACTGCGGCCCCTGGCCCATTTCCGTGGCAAGGGAGCAGCCGGCCATCACCTATCCGCTGGCCTTTGACCACCCCGGTGCCGTAGCTGCCGAGGCCAAGCACGGCCTGGTGACCCTTGCCCGCTTCGACGGCGACAACGGGGAATACAGCCTGCTGCTGGGCACGGCCAAGGGCATCGACGGCCCCTACACCAAGGGCACCTATCTGTGGGTAGAGGTGGAAAATCTGAAGCGGCTGGAGGCTAAAATCGTGGAAGGCCCCTATATCCACCACTGCGTGGGCATCCACGAGGATGTGGTTCCCGTGCTGTATGAGGCCTGCAAGTACATCGGCATCCGGCCCGACCTGTATGACAACAACGAGGAGCAGGTTCGGGCCTACCTGAGAGGGGAATAAGATGAACTACAAAGCCTTTTCCTACGATTTGCGCAGGGACTGCGTGGATATCATCGTGGCAGGCGGCGGCGGACACATCGGCGGCGACATGAGCCTGATGGATATCCTGATCTCCCTATACTTCCGGGAAATGAACATCTCCGTGGAAAATCAGAGCGACCCCAACCGTGACCGCTTCGTCCTGTCCAAGGGCCACTCCATGGAGGCCTACTATGCCGTTCTGTGCGCCAAGGGATTTTTGAATTTGGAGGATGTGAAGAAAAATTTCTCCCGCTTCGGCTCCAAGTACATCGGCCACCCCAACAACAAGCTCCCCGGCATTGAGATGAACTCCGGCTCTCTGGGCCACGGCCTGCCGGTGTGCGTGGGCATGGCCCTGGCCGGGAAAATGGACAGGCGGGACTACCGGGTGTACACGGTCATGGGCGACGGCGAGCTGGCAGAGGGCTCCGTGTGGGAGGCGGCCATGAGCGCCACCCAATACGGCTTAGACAATCTCTGCGCCATTGTGGACCGGAACCGGCTGCAGATCTCCGGCTGCACGGAAGATGTGATGCACCAGGACCCCCAGGAGAAACGCTGGGCCGCTTTCGGCTGGAATGTGATCACCGTAAACGGTCACGATTACGAGGCCCTTGCCCGTGCCTTTGCCGATGCAAGAGCCTGCAAGGGAAAGCCCACCGTGCTGATCGCCGAAACCACCAAGGGTTACGGCTCTGCTGTGATGGAAAACAAGGCTTCCTGGCACCACCACACGCCCAATGCAGAAGAATATGCGCAAATAACAGCGGATTTTGCCGCCCGGAAGGAGGCTGCGCTCCATGAATAACATTCCCAACCGCCAGGCTATCTGCCAGGTGCTGATGGAAAAGGCCAAAACGGACCGGGATCTTGTGGTTCTCTGCTCCGATTCCCGGGGTTCCGCTTCCCTGGCGCCGTTCTTTGCCGCCTACCCGGAGCAGAGCGTGGAGGTGGGCATCGCCGAGCAGGATCTGGTGAGCATCGCCGCCGGTCTTGCCGCCTGCGGCAAGAAGCCCTTTGCCGCCTCCCCCGCCTGCTTCCTGTCCACCCGCAGCTATGAGCAGTGCAAGGTGGACTGCGCCTACTCCGATACCAATGTGAAGCTCATCGGCATTTCCGGCGGTGTCAGCTACGGCGCTTTGGGTATGAGCCACCACTCCGCCCAGGACATTGCCGCCATGAGCGCCATTCCCAATATGCGGGTGTATCTGCCCAGCGACCGCCACCAGACCAAGCGCCTGACGGAAGCCCTGCTGGAGGACCAAAAATGCGCCTATATCCGTGTGGGCCGGAACCCGGTGGAGGATATTTACGAGGAAAACAACTGCCCCTTTGAGCTGAACAAGGCCACCTGGCTGCGCAGGGGCAGCGATGTGGCCATCATTGCCTGCGGGGAGATGGTCCGCCCCGCCATTGAAGCGGCGGCACTGCTGGAGGCAAAGGGCATTTCCGCCAGCGTTCTGGATATGTACTGCATCAAGCCCCTGGACAAGGCCGCCGTGATCGAAGCGGCGCAGAACGCCCGGCTGGTGGTGACCGTGGAGGAACACGCCCCCTTTGGCGGCCTGGGCAGCATGGTCGCCCAGGCGGTGGGCGAGAACTGCCCCAGACGAATAAAAAATCTGGCCCTGCCGGACGCCCCGGTCATCACCGGCACCAGCCCGGAGGTGTTCCGCCACTACGGCCTGGATGCCCAGGGCATTGCGGCCGGCATTGAGGAATTGCTATGAGCTACATTTTATCCATTGACCAAAGCACCCAGGGCACCAAGGCCCTGCTGGTTGACGAAAAAGGCCGCCTGGTCTGCCGCCGGGACATGGCCCACCGGCAAATCGTGAACGGCCAGGGCTGGGTCAGCCACGACCCGGAGGAACTCTATCGGAACGCTGTGGAAGCTGTCCGCCGGGTGATCGCCGCAGCTGAGATCGATGCCGGAGAGATCGCCGCCCTGGGCATCTCCAATCAGCGGGAGACCTCCGTCTGCTGGGAAAAGGCTACAGGAACGCCCATAGCCAACGCCATCGTCTGGCAGTGCGGCAGAGCCAAAGAGATTTGCCGGCGGGTGGCCGATGCCGGGTGGAGCGAACCGGTACGCCGCAATACGGGCATTCCCATTTCACCCTTTTTCCCCGCCTCCAAATTCGCCTGGCTGGTGGAAAACACCCCCGGCGCCAGGGAAAAGGCGGAACGGCAGGAGCTGTGCTTCGGCACCGTCGACACCTGGCTGGTGTACCGCCTGACCGGGGGGAAAAGCTATCAAACGGACTATTCCAACGCCTCCCGCACCCAGCTTTTCAACATCCGCACCCTGTCCTGGGACGAGGAGATCTGCGCCGCCTTTGGCCTGAATGCCGCCGACCTGGCCCGGGTGACCCCGTCGGATGCCTGCTTCGGCTATACGGATGTGGGCGGAGTTCTTCCCAAGCCCGTTCCCATCTGCGCCGTTTTAGGGGACAGCCACGCCGCTCTGTTCGGCCAGGGCTGCCTGGAGCCGGGCATGGCCAAGGCCACCTATGGCACCGGCTCGTCCATTATGATGAACATCGGCGCCCGGCCCATGGAGAGCAGGAACGGCCTGGTCACCAGCCTGGCCTGGAACATCCGGGGGCAGGTGCAGTATGTCATGGAGGGCAATTTGAACTACACCGGCGCCGTCATTTCCTGGCTGGAAAAGGATCTGGGGCTGGTGGCCTCTGCTTCTGAGACCCAGGCCCTGGCGGAGCGGGCCAACAGGGACGACACCGCCTACCTGGTGCCTGCTTTTACCGGCCTGGGCGCACCCTATTGGGACAACAATGCCAAGGCCCTGATCTGCGGCATCACCCGGCTCACCGGCAAGGCCGAGCTGGTCAGGGCGGGGCTGGACTGCATTGCCTATCAGATCACGGATATTGTTCAGGCCATGGAGCAGGACACCGGCTGCAAGCTCCGCCAGCTTCGGGTGGACGGCGGCCCTACCCGCAACGCCTACCTCATGCAGCTGCAAAGCGATCTGCTGGATGCCCGGGTGCTGGTGCCGTCGGCGGAAGAATTGTCCGGAATTGGGGCCGCCTATCTTGCAGGATGGGCCCAGGGCGTGTATAATAATACCGTCTTTTCCGCAATGGCCTATGGAACATATCAGCCGCACATGGAACAGGCGGAGCGCAATCGGAAATATGACGGCTGGAAAGCCGCTGTACATATGGTCACGGGAAACTGAAAGGGGAACAATATGAAAAAGTACGAACTGTATGAGCTTTCTTTTGAAAATCTGCCCGCAGGCGGGGAGATTTCTGCCGAATTTGAATGTAATGGCGAAAAAATCACCGTCCCCGGTTTTTATGCCGGAAACGGCGTGTATAAGGTGCGGTTCCTGCCGAAAGCGGCGGGGAGCTACACCTGGGCGGTCAGCGGCGTTGTCAGCACCCGGGGGCAGGCAGTCTGCGAAAATTCCGAGCTTCCGGGCATGGTGCGCCCGGACGGCAAGACCTTCCGCTATGAAAGCGGCCCGCTTTTCCACCCCTTCGGCACCACGGTCTATGCGCTGGCTCATCAAAGCGATGAGCTGATCGAGCAGACCATGCAGACCCTTTCCAAATCGCCGTTCAACAAAATCCGTATGTGCGTTTTCCCCAAGGACTATGACTTCAACAAAAACGAGCCGAAATACTACCCCTTTGAGAAAAACGGGGACGGCTCCTGGGATCCCGGCCGCCCGGTGTATGCGTTTTGGGACGCACTGGACAAGCACATTGTCCGCCTGGGCGCAATGGGCATTCAGGTGGACTTGATCCTGTTCCACCCCTATGACCGCTGGGGCTTTGACGGCATGGGCCTGGAAAAGGACAAAATCTACCTGGATTATCTCCTGCGCCGCCTGGCCGCCTATCCGCACATCTGGTGGAGCCTGGCCAACGAATACGAGCTGACGAAACGGACGGAGGAGGAATGGTTCGCCATCGAGGAATTTGTGGCCGCCCATGACCCCTACCGCCATCTGCTGTCCTGCCATAATATTTTCAAAATCTGGGATGCCAACCGGCCCCGGACCACCCACGCCTCCATTCAGTCCAAGGATCTGTCCATGCTGGGGGACTGGTGCCGCCGGTACAATACGCCGGTGATGCTGGATGAGTGCGCCTACGAGGGCGATCTGGAGCAGTTCTGGGGCTGCATCACCGGGCAGGAAATGGTGCGCCGGTTCTGGAAAGCCCTCTGCTGCGGCGCCTACTGCACCCACGGCGAGACCTTCTATTCCGATGATGAGGTCCTCTGGTGGGCACGGGGCGGTGTGCTGAAAGGGGAAAGCCCGGAGCGCATCGGCTTCTGCCGGAGTATCATCGAGTCCCTGCCGGGGCATCTGGAGCCGGAAGATTCCTGGCTGTGCAGACTGTTGCCCCTCATGCAGATGCCGGAAACGGAGCGGGCGGCAACGCTTGCGCAAATGCCGGAATTTGTTCAAAAATTCGCCAATGCCCTTTGTGCCAGTGAAGATGCCGACAGCTTCGTCCATTCTGAAATCGCCTACTATGCCCACATCGGAACCGACTGCTATCTGCGCTTTTACGATACCCGCCCTGCGGCACGGGATACCCTGACACTGCCGGCGGATCGGCGCTACACCATTCAGGTCATCGACACCTGGAATATGACCGTGGAAACGGCGGCGGCCGGTGTCAGCGGCAGCTATGTGGTCAAGCTCCCCGGCCGGGAAAACATGGCCGTCCTGGCGCTGGCGGAATAAAGGCCCTTCAG
>CAYLHM010000041.1:0-10024 GCA_964383485.1 uncultured Oscillospiraceae bacterium | reverse complement strand
GTGCCAATGAAGATGGGAGTCCCCGTTCCCAAGCAGCTCACAGTTCATTTTCTCGGCGCCAAAGGCCTTGTATGCTGCTTCCGTTACGATGGACATTTCCTCCAGAAATTTTAACTTATACGAATGTTCGAGGTAGAACAGCTCCGTTTTATGCTGCTTGCATAGAAACAAGGTATATCCCTTGAAATGCTGAAAATCGCCGATCACCACATAGCCGGTTTCCAGTTCCCTGACAAAATAGGGATTTTCTCCTCTTTTAATCATCTCAATTCTGTCACAAATCAGGCACACAGGCAAAACCTCCTTGTATTACAGCCAATCTCGGTTCGTGCCTTACCGATCCCGCTGGGTCAGGCTTTGGGCGAGGGCGGTCAGATATGCACGATCCGAGAAGATTTCCAGCAGGGAAATGGCGGCGGCGGTGTACTTTTCCGCCAGCTCTCCGCATTTTTCCAGGCCATACAGCCGGACAAAGGTGTTCTTCCCCCCGTCCACCCCCACGGCCTTGCCCAGAACGGCGGCGTTGCCGATCACATCCAGCATATCGTCCCGGATTTGAAAGGCCAGGCCCAAAAGACCGGCGAACCCGGCGGCGGCCTGCACCTGTTCCCCGTTTCCGCCGGCGGCCAGTACGCCTAGCACGCAGGCGGCATTGATCAGCGCCCCGGTTTTGCGGCTCTGAATGTCCAGAATTTCCTGCTCGGAGCAGGGGCGATCCTCGCTGAGCATATCCAGCATCTGCCCGCCGACCATGCCCAGGGAACCGGCATTTTCCGCCAGCACGCCAAGGGCCAGGGGCAGGTTCACCCCAGGCGCCTGCATGGAAGCAGCCACGGCAAAGGCATCGGTGAGCAGAGCATCGCCGGCCAGCACCGCCGTAGCTTCGCCGTAGACCTTGTGATTGGTCAGCCGACCCCGGCGATAGTCATCGTTATCCATACAGGGCAGATCGTCGTGGATCAGGCTGTAGGTGTGGATCATCTCCACAGCGGCGGCAAAGGGAGCGGCCTGCTTCCAGTCGCCGCCGGTCATGCGGCAAAATTCAAAGCACAAAATGGGCCGTAGGCGCTTGCCGCCGGCCAGCAGGCTGTAGCACATGGCATCAAACAGCTTCTTCTGGGGTTCGTCTGCAAACCGGGCATAGTATTTTTTCAAAAAATCTTCAATATAGGCCCGGTATTCCAGGCTCCGCCGCTCATACGCTTCCGTCATCATGGAAAGGCTCCTCTGCGGGACTGCCGTCGGCGGCGGCCGTGATTTTGCTTACCTGCATCTGGGCGTTTTCCAGCAGGGCATTGCAGCTTTGAACCAGCTCTGTGCCCTCCTGGAACAGCTTCAGGGACTCCTCCAGCGCCACATCGCCCCGCTCCATGGCCCGGACGATCTGCTCCAGCCGCTGCATGGCGGCCTCAAAACTCATTTTTTCCTGTTTCATTGAAAACACTCCTTCTCTGTAACGGTGGCTTGCAGCTTTCCGTCGCTGAGCCGGACGGAAACCGTGTCGCCGGGTTTGGTCTGCTCCACGGATCGCAGGAGCCCGCCCCGGGTGTCCTGTACCATGGCATAGCCTCTGGTCAGCACTTTTAGGGGGCTCATGGCATCCAGCTTGGCGGTCAGCGCCACATAGCGCTGGCGGCTCCTGGAAATGTTCAGATTTTCGGCGGCGGTCAGCCGATTGGTCAGGGCCTCCAGGGCAGCGGATTTTTGCTTCAGGTAGGCATCGGGGCTTTGCAGGGCCGGGCTTTTGCATAAAACAGCCAGATGCTGAGCGGCGGCATGGATCTGCCGCTTGAGGGCAGTGGCCATGGCGGAGGAATAGCTGTCCAGCTGCTGCTGAAGCGCCTGCCGATCCGGCACGGCCAGCTCTGCGCCGTTGGAGGGGGTTGCCGCCCGAAGATCGGCCACATAATCTGCAATGGTCACATCCGGCTCGTGACCCACGGCGGAGATGATGGGAATTTCCGAATTATAAATGGCGTAAGCCACCTGCTCGTCGTTAAACGCCCAGAGATCCTCGATGGATCCGCCGCCCCGGCCTACGATCAGCAGGTCTGCCAGATGATAGGCGTTGGCATAGCGAATGGCGGCGGCGATCTCCGGCGGGGCGGCCGCACCCTGTACGCTTACCGGCAGCAGGCGCACCCGAACAAGGGGATAGCGTTTGCGCAAAATCCGCAGCATATCATGCACCGCCGCACCGGCGGAGCTGGTGACAATGCCAATGGTCTGGGGATATTTGGGCAGGGGCTTTTTATGGGCCGGGTCAAACAGCCCCTGGGCGGCCAGCTTGGCCTTGAGCTGCTCAAAGGCGGCGTGGAGATCGCCCACACCGTCCAGCGCCAGGGCTGTGCAGTAGAGCTGATAGGCCCCGTCCCGGGGGTACACGGAGATCTTGCCCATGGCAATGACCTTCATGCCGTTTTCCGGGCGGAAGCGCAGGCGCATGGCGTTGCCCTTGAACATCACGCATTTCAGGGCGGCGGCTTCGTCTTTAATCGTGAAATAATGGTGGCCGGAGGGGTACATTTTATAGTTGCTGATCTCGCCCCGCACCGCCACGGCGCCCAGCAAGGGGTCGGCATCCATGCGGCTTCGGATATATTCGTTGATTTGACTGACGGAAAGTACCTGTGCCATGGCTACACCTCCTGCATTCTCTGGGTGAGCACTGCCACACCCATGGCATTATCGGTAGAATAGGGGCCTTGGGCGAAGATTGCCCCGGCCATTCGGCTGCGCAGCATGGAATTAGAGGCCACACCGCCGGAAAAGACCACCTCCAGCCCCGGATAACGCTGCCGGGCATGGTCGGTCGCCTGTTCCACGGCGGCGCAGACACAGCGCAGAGCGTAGCCGGCGGTTTCGGCGGGGGAAGCGCCCCGGGCATAAAACTGCTCCACCTTATTCTGGACGCCGGACAGGGAAAATTCCATCTCCGGGCATTTGACCGGAAAGTATTCCTGCCCCTGGCCGGCCTGGCTCAGCTCGTCCAGCGCCTTGCCGGCAGGGAAGGGCAGCTTCAAGAGCTGGCCGGTGCGGTCGATAAGCTGACCGGCTGAAATGTCGCTGGTGCCGCCGATGCGGGTGCAGCGCACATTCCGGCCCTGGGGTTCAACCATCAGCAGCTCGGTGGTGCCGCCGGAGAGGTGCCAGGCCAAATGGGGCCTGTCCAGCAAATCCATGCGCCCGGCGCTCCACACAGCGGCGGCGATGTGTCCCTGCTGATGGGAAACCTCTACGAAAGGCACGCCCAGGGCGGCGGCCAGCATTTTGGCATGGGAAACGCCCACCAGGAAGCAGGGCATATAGCTGCCCGTTATGGCACGGGGACGGGCAGAGACCCCCACGGCCCGGATCGAGCCTGGGTCTATATGGGAAAACAGCCTGTCGGATAGCTCCGGCAGGCTTTTGATATGTGCAAATACGGCATCTGCTTGGCGCAGACCAAGTTCACCCGGCTTCACAGGCAGGAGCCGGGAGCAGTTCATTCCCTCGTTGCCCTCTAAAAAGGCGATGGAGGTGGTATAGTTGCTGGTATCCAGCCCGATGACACTCATTTGGCCGCCCCGCTTTGACTGCGGGCAAAGCTGCCCAGAATGCCGTTGACAAAGGCGCCGGTATCGTCGCCATCGTATTTTTTGGCCAGGCGCACCGCTTCGGAAATGGCAACGCCCGTGGGAACATCGTCCATAAACTGAACCTCATAGATGGCAAGCTGCATAATTGCTTTGGTCATGCGGGAAATGCGGGATACATCCCAGCCGATGGAATATTGGCGAATTGCACCGTTTAGCTCCTCCTGCCGGTTGGCGACCCCGGTCACCACCGTGTCCAGGTATTGCCGCTGGGAGGCCCCGGGAAGCTCGGCGTACAGCTCATTTTCTGCGGAAAGCGTGGAAAAATAGTCCCTGTTCAGCCGCTGCTCCAGAAGCTCCGCCGGCTCCTGGCCGGTGATGCTCTGGGAATAAATCAAATGTACCGCCAGTTCTCTGGCGTTTGCTCTCGACATCATCGCTTCTTAAGCACGGACAATGCCGCAGACATTCACATTGATAGCGGTAATCCGCACGCCGGTGGTGGACTCCAGCTGAGAGGCAATGGCCTGCTGAGCGGCCTGGGCAACGCTTACCACGCTGCAGCCGTAGTTAACCAGCACATCACAGTCTACGCTGATGCTGTTGTCCTCGGCAAAGTTGATGCGGATCCCCTTGCCCCAGGTGGACTTCACCAGACGGTCGGCCAGCTCGGCAACGGGCTTTACATTCAGGCCGGCGATGCCCTCGACCTCCCGAACGGCCATGGCGACGATGTCGGAAAGGACATCCTCGGAGATCAAAATGGAGCCGTGCTCCTGGACTTGGGTGATATACTGCTTATTATCAGCCATATGGGTTCCTCCTAGAAATCGGCACATACCGCCCCTGCGGCATGGCCATTTTTTGTTATTATACCAACTTTTCCGGCGCAAGTCAATGATTTTGCAGCATTCTTCAAAAAAATAAAGGGCGCTTCCCGAAAGGGCAGAAGCCGTTCTCCTGCGTATTTTTATTGAATGTCCCGATCGTCAAAGGGGTCGCCGCACTCCGGGCAGAATTTGGGGGGATTTTTGGGGTCCTCCGGCTCCCAGCCGCACTTGTCGCAGCGGTACAGCGGCTCGGAGGCGGGCTTTTTAGCGCCGCATTCCGAGCAGA
The DNA here is from genome assembly GCA_964383485.1 of uncultured Oscillospiraceae bacterium. Taxonomy (GTDB): domain Bacteria; phylum Bacillota; class Clostridia; order Oscillospirales; family Oscillospiraceae; genus Faecousia. Next base: position 5,333 of record CAYLHM010000041.1, on the reverse strand, counting down.
ACTTGCCCTTGTTCACAGCGCCGCAGGAGCATACCCAGCCCACGGCCTGGGGCTTGCCGCACTCCACGCAGAATTTGCCGGTGTTCACCGTGCCGCAGGAGCAGGTCCAGCGATTGGCAGGCGCAGCCTGGGGCTGCTTCGCACCCATCTCAAACAGGGCGCTGGCATTCATGCCGCCGGCAGCCTGGGCCATATTCATACCCATGAAGCCCATCATCGCCCCGTTTTCATTCTTGGCGGCGGACTTCATGGCCTCGGCCTGAGCGCCGACCAGCTGTGCGGCGGCCATGTTGGGATTGCGGTACACCGCTGTGCGCTGAAGCTCCTTGATCATCTCCTCGTCCTTGCTGGAGGCAGTGGCGGAGTTCACGCCCACGGACACCACGCTGATGCCCCGCAGACTGCTCCATTTGGCCGTGAGGGCCTCGTTCATGGCATCGGCAAGAGCCTGGGCATGGCCGGGCAGCTCGGAATAGCGGATCCCGGCGGCGGAGATCCGGGCAAAGGCGGGCTGCAAGGCGGTGATGAACTCGGATTTGAGCTGGCTGTCCAGCTGGCTGCGGGTGTAGTCGCCGGAGATGTTGCCGCACACATTTTTATAGAACAGCATGGGGTCGCTGAGCCGGTAGGAATATTCGCCGTTGCAGCGAATGGCAATGTCCATATCCAGGCCGATATTTTTGTCCACCACCCGGAAGGGGACAGGGGAGGCGGTGCCGAATTTGTTGGAGGTGATCTCCTTCAGATTGAAGAAGTAGATGCGCTGGTCCCGTGCGGCCTCGGCCCCAAAGGAGGCACGGCGCTTCAGAATTTCCCAGGTCTGGCTCAGGTTTTCATCCAGTTCCCCATAGAAAATGGACGGTTCCTGGGAGGCATCCCAGGTAAATTCTCCGGGCTGGGCGCAGAACTCCACGATCTGGCCCTGATCCACGATCATCATGCACTGGCCCTCGTTCACGGCGATGATGGAGCCGTTGGAGATGATGTTGTCGGTGGCTTTGGTGTTGGTACCCCTGCCGCTGCTGCGTTTCATGCCCTTGGCGGCCAGCACATTTTCAGGCAGGGCATCGCAGTAGAAGTATTCTCTGAACTGGTCATTGACAACGGAGTTCAAGGTTCTTCCTGCGGTTCTCAGTACGGTTTTTATAAGGCCCATGGTGATTTCTCCTTTATGTTTGATATTGGTTTTCTAAAATTTTCCGTGGCCGCCGCCGTGACTGCTTCCGGAGCTGCTGTGGTGGGTGCTGGAGCCGGAGTGGCCGCCGGAGCCGGAGCCGGAGGTTTCCGCCCTGCGCACCCGGCTGGTGGTGGAATACAGGAAGCGGTCCTGGTTCCGATAGAGCAGATAGCTTCCGGGGACGATGTAGTTGGCGGCCCCCGACTGCCTGGTGGCGGTGTTCATCTGCTTTTTAAGGCCCGTCAGCACCAGTGCGGCAACGGCTGCGCCGATGGCCAGGGCAATCACCAGCCGGAGCAGGATCCGGGGGAGCGTGAGGGTCTTGCTCTCATCGGAGGTGGCAGGCTCGTATCTGCCGGGGCCGTCGTAGTCCCAGGTATTTCCGTGAATGGGGGAGCCGCTTTCATAGGCGGCAAAGTAGCGTTCCAGCTCCTGCAGGTAGCGGCTGAACGCCTCATAATAGCGGTCATCGGATAAATAGGAGGCAATGGAGCTGAAAATGGACTCCACGCCATAGTCGGTAACGGCCCGGATGGCATTGCCGCAGGTACTGATGGCCCAGTCCCGCTCCTCCATGGACAGCAGAAACAGAATGCCGCTGTGGGAGGAACCGATGCCGTAGCCGTTTTCGTCGAAGTAATCATCGGCATAGGCCTCGGCGCTTTTCCGCCCCAGGCTGTCCACCGTGAGAATGACCACATCCATTTGGTAGCGCTCTGCAAGGGCCTGGGCGCTTTCCTCCAGCTCGGCCGCCTGGGCATCGGTGAGAAGCCCGGCCCGGTCGATCACCTTGGGCTGTGCGGCCCGAACCGGCAGGGAGAGCAGCAGGATCAGAACGAAAAACAGAGGTAAGATCTTTTTCACAGCGCTCGTCCTCCTACATCATCCAATATTGCAGCACCGTGACGGCTAGGGCCACAGCGGCGCAGATGCCGGTGAACCACAGTGCGCTTTTCTTCTTGCAGATGGGGAAGGTGCCGGTCATTTTGCCGGTTTGTCCGTTCATGGCGAACACATAGGTCTGGCCGTTGTATTTTGTGTAGAGCATCCACACAGGCAAAAGCACATATTTGGCCTTGCCGTGGTGAATGCTGCGCTGAGAATTTACAGGCACAGCGCTGGCAAAGCCCACGACACTCTCCGCAATTCTGCTCTCCAGGGTGCTGCCTGCACGCTGACACACCCGCTCCCGGCCGTCCTCTGCCGGGACATTGTACTTGTCCGCAAAAAAGCCGGAGAGGTAGGCCCGCTCAAAATCCACCAGCCGGGCATAGTCAAAAGGCTCGATGGATTCCATAATGGCATCGTCCAGCTTGCTGGAGCCGTCCATGGGAATGCCGGAAAAGTCTGCTTTTGCACTGCGGTTCAGCAGAAAATAGTCCGTGCGGGTGTAGTTGTATTTGGAGTCCGACCAGTGGTGGAGCCGGGTGGCCCGGAAGCGGGTCTGCTGATCGGCAGAGCAGTCGTAGAGCCAAAAAGGCACATAAATGCCGGTGATCTTCTCAATACGGTTTTTAGCGGCGTAATCCTTCGGAAGCAGGAGCTTGCCCTTGCACAGCCTGGCAAAGGCGCTCTGAGCATCCTCCTTGCTCATTTGGAATGGGATCACGCCATCCGGCTTCAGACCGCCGGACACCCGTGTGGGCAGAATGGCCGGATTGTCGCAAAATGGGCAAAAGGTGGCAACGGTTTCGCCGTCGGTGGTCAGCTCGCCCCCGCAGGCGGGGCAGGTAAAGCTTTGCAGGGTCTCCTGTTCCTCCTCGCTCCAGGAGGCGGTGTCGCTCCCGTCCCACTGAAAATCGTCGGCATTTTCCGTCAGCGCTTCGTTGTATTCCCGGACGGTTTCCAGGTCAAATTCGTTGCCGCAGTATGCGCAGGTCATTTTCTGAACATTTTCGCCAAATTTCAGACCGGCATCACAGCATGGACATTTATATTCCAGTACGGTTGCGGCTTGGCTCATAGCATCACGCTCTTTCATGTTGTCAATGGTCAGGAAAGCTGCTCCAGGGCGGCCTGAATGCGGCCCAGGCTGGTTTCCTTGCCCATGATCTGCATCACTGTGTACAGATCCGGCGAATTGGCCTTGCCGGTGAGGGCCAGCCGCAGGAAGCCGGATACATCGGCCACGCTGCCGGGGTAGGCGCCGGGATCCGCCTTGTAGGCCTTCATGTCGGCGGCAAAGCCAATTTCCTGGGTGATGGCCTTGACCTTGTCAAACCAGGCGGCGGCATCGTCCTGCTCGTCATAGCGGGCCCGGAATTTTTCCAGCACGGCGGCGATGGCGGTGCGGTCAAAGCCTTCCGGGAAGACGGGCTTTTCAAAATAGTCGTCGTAGAAGAAGCCCATATAGGGCTTGGCCTCTTTCCAGGTAGCCAGATCCTTCCGGGGCTTTTTGCCGCCACGGCCGATGGCCAGGATTTTTGTGGCATACTCCGGGTCGGCTGTGAGCTTTTCCCCAAAGTCGGGGTCAAATTCTGCGGCCCACCGGGTCAGCTCCTCATAGACCGCTTCAGCGGACATTCTGGAAATCACATTTTTCGACACATCGGTGAGCTTGGCATAGTCGAACAGGCTCCCGGCGGGGTTCAGCTTCTTGGGGCTGAACCGAAAAGTATTGATATCCGCATCGGGGTTGGCCCGCCGCCAATCCTCGAAATTGGAGTTCAGCACGGTCATCAGATATTCCCGCATGGCCGGAATGGGGAAGCCCTCGGCCTTGTAGTAGGTCAGGGCAAGCTCCGGATCCTTCCGCTTGCTGAGCTTGCGCTTGGAGCTGCCGTCCATTTTCATCAGCGGGCCGATGTGGGCATACTTGGGCAGCCGGAAGCCCAGGGCCTGGAATAGCTGAATATGGAAGGGCAGGCTGGGCAGCCATTCGTCCCCCCGCACCACATGGGTGGTGCGCATCAGATGATCGTCCACGGCGTGGGCGAAGTGGTAGGTGGGAATGCCGTCGGATTTCAGCAGCACATGATCCACATTGTTCTCGGTGACGGTGAGCCTGCCCTTTACCAGGTCGTCGAAGTGGAACTGATTTTCGATGCTGCCGGTGGAGCGGAAGCGCAGCACCCAGGGCTTGCCGGCGGCAAGCTGGGCCCGGATATCCTCCATGGGGCGGTCCCGCCACATGGCGTACTTCCCATAGTAGCCGGTGGTCTCCTTGGCCGCTTCCTGCCGCTCCCGCAGGGCGGAAAGCTCCTCCTCGGTGCAGAAGCAGGGATAGGCCATGCCCTGGGACACCAGCTTTTTGGCGTAGACATGGTATATTTCCGCCCGCTGGCGCTGACGGTAGGGGCCGTAGCTGCCGCTGTCGCCGCTGACCGTGGCGCCCTCGTCAAATTGGATATCGTAATATTTTAAGGAGTTGATCAGAACCTCCACAGCGCCGGGGACCTCCCGCTTGGCATCGGTGTCCTCCACCCGCAGGAACAGCACGCCGCCGGACTGGTGGGCCATGCGCTCCGAGATCATGCCCTGCACCAGATTGCCCAGGTGGACAAAGCCGGTGGGGGAGGGCGCCATACGGGTGACCACGGCCCCTTGTGGAAGCGCCCGCTGAGGGAAGCGTGCCTCCAGATCCTCCGGGGTGTCGCGGACATTGGGAAACAGGAGCTGCGCCAGTGCTTGATAATCCATCATATTGACCTCTCTTTCGTTGCTTAACAAGCAATACTATACCATTTTTCAAAGCAAATGTCAATTTGCTGTTGCATTTATTATTGAAATATGCTAAAATACTTCTAAGTTTTTTGAAAAGAGGCAAGTGTCTATGGAACAGGAAGCGGCAAGCAAGAAAAGAATGCTCTCCGGCATCAAGCCCAGCGGCGATCTGACCCTGGGAAGCTATCTGGGAGCCATTAAGAACTGGGCAGAGCGGGCAGAGGAATATGACTGCTACTATTTCATGGCAGACCTGCACGCCATCACCGTGCGGCAAAATCCCGCCGATCTGCGCCGGCGCACCCTGGAGCAGCTTGCCCAGTATATTGCCTGCGGCCTGGACCCGGAGAAGAACACCCTGTTTATTCAGAGCCATGTGCGCCAGCACGCCGAGCTGGGCTGGGTGCTGAACTGCTATGCCATGTTTGGTGAGCTGAGCCGCATGACCCAGTTCAAGGATAAGAGTGCGAAAAACGCCGATAATATCAACGGC
>CAYLHM010000040.1:0-10120 GCA_964383485.1 uncultured Oscillospiraceae bacterium | reverse complement strand
TTGGGATCCAGCCACACGGCGTTGCCGGCGGTCTTGCCCATCTTGTTGCCCTGGGAGTCGGTGAGCAGGGTGATGGTCATGCAGTGGGCATCCTTGCCCAGCTTCTTGCGGATCAGCTCGGTGCCGCCCAGCATATTGCTCCACTGGTCATTGCCGCCGAACTGCATATTGCAGTTGTAGTGCTGGAACAGATGATAGAAGTCATAGGACTGCATGATCATATAGTTAAATTCCAGAAAGCTCAGCCCCCGCTCCATGCGCTGCTTGTAGCACTCCGCCCGGAGCATATTATTCACCGAGAAGCAGGCGCCCACCTCCCGCAGCAGATCCACATAGTTCAGGTTCAGGAGCCAGTCGGCGTTGTTGACCATCTGGGCCTTGCCCTCGCCAAACTCAATAAAGCGCTCCATCTGCTTTTTGAAGCAGGCGGCGTTGTGGTCGATGTCCTCACGGGTGAGCATTTTTCGCATATCTGTCCGCCCGGTGGGGTCCCCGATCATGGTGGTGCCGCCGCCGATCAGGGCGATGGGCTTGTTCCCCGCCATTTGCAGGCGCTTCATCAGGGTCAGCGCCATGAAGTGACCGGCGGTCAAGCTGTCCGCCGTGCAGTCAAAGCCGATGTAAAAGGTGGCCTTGCCGCTGTCGATCATCTCCCGAATTTCGGCCTCGTTGGTCACCTGAGCGATCAGACCACGCTCGACCAGTTCATCATACAGTTTCATCTGAATATTCCTCCTATTTTTGCGGCATTTTCAGCCCTTGATATACTTTTTCGATGTCCTCCGCTGCTCCCGGAAAACGGGGCCAGGCGACCAGACCGTCTTGCGTGCGCCTGGGAATGATGTGGATGTGGAAATGGGGCACCGACTGCCCTGCCGCTGCGCCGCTGGCGTTCAGCAGATTGACCCCATCGTAGCCGCAGTCCGTCACGCAGTGGGCAGATACCCTTTGCACAGCATCCATCAGGGCGCAGAGGCTTTCCCGGTCGCAGTCCAGAATGCTTTCCACATGGCTCTTGGGAATGGCGACCATGTGGCCGTCCACATCTGCGGCAGTGTCCATGAACACCAGGCTTTTTTCGTCCTCATACACCCGCCTGGCAGGCAGCTCTCCCCGGACGATCCGGCAAAAAACGCAGGGCCGCTTTTCCATACACAAACCTCCCCATATAAAAACACCCCCTGCCCCATAGGGACAGAGGGTGTAAAATACACGGTACCACCTCTGGTTCGGCACAGTCTCACGGCTGTACCCTCACGGCGTCTGACAACGCCCTGCGCTGTGTCGGGCGCACCCGTCTTCCCCTACTGTTTGTTCAGGAAAGCCGCTCCGGGAGGTATTTCAGCGCAGTTCCCCGCTGCCTTGCACCCGCCGGCAGCTCTCTGGCGGGAATGGAAACGCCTACTTCATCCCATCCTTGCGTTTTATAAGCTGTATTTTAGCAAAAAGGCGGCACTTTGTCAAGGGTTTTCCGCTAAAAAGTCTTGGAACCGAGCCAGATCCAGCAGAAATGTCAGGCCGTCGTAAATCCCGCCCCGAACATTCCGCTTTCCGATCTCCCGGTGGCACTCTGCAAAGCCCACCCGCTGGGCGCAGCGGATCATGCGGACATTCCCGGACCAGGTTTGCAGGCAAAGCTCTGAACACCCATGCTCCAAGTGATAGCGGACAAAGGCAGCCAATGCCTGGGTTCCCAATCCTCCGCTCCAAAAGCGATGCTCGTTGATCTCAATTCCCAGGGTGCGATAGATCTTTTGCCCGGGCTTCACACTGCTCAGTTTGATCCATTCCCAGTGTTCGTCAATAAGATAGGCATTGACCGAGCCGATATGAATGCCGGCGGCGGTGTCCAGTTCCAATCCCCAGCGGAAATCCGCAAGGGGCCTTTGAAGCGCTTCTTCCGCCTCCCGACGGTAGGCCTCCGGGTCAAATTTGGGGAGCTCCACTTCCATTTCCCAGGGTGCATCCCACAGCGCCCATTCCGTTTCCACGGTATTCCAGCGAATTTCGTCGTCAATGTCGCTTTTGCGCATATCCCGCAGGCAGATATCCCGATACTTTATCTCCATTGGCGGGCCTCCCACGCATCACGGCTCAGTTCCAAATAGGTGAAATCCCAAGGCTCCAAATGGGCCGGGCGCCGGGCCGGGAGGAAGCCCAGGGACGCATACAGGGCCAGCGCCTTCCCATTCTCCGGGTGGGGATCCACATAGGCCCGCTCTGCTTTTCCGACACGGAATGCCTGATCCAAGGCGTAGGAGAGGGCCGCATAGGCAATTCCCTTTCCACGGGCGCATGGCAGCAGCTTGATGTCCATGCAGGCCAGGCCGGTTTCGTCCACATTGTAGAAGCTCTCCCCGCAGTAGCCGACCCCTTGGGCATAGACACTGTAGTGCTGCCGGACGGGCGGCTGCTGCACCCAGGGGAGCCACTGGTTGCGCAAATGCTCCATGCTCTGGTGCAGTCCCTCCGGGAAGCCCACGAAGTGCATGACCTCCGGGCTGGCCCAGAGCCGCTGAACATTCTCTAAATCCCCTACTCCTGTCAGGCGGATCTCCACCTTTCCGGGGAATTTCGGTGGCAGTTCACAAGCCAGGATCAGGCTGTCCGGCGTGGCCGGGTCTGTGTAGCCCGTGTCCCGGAAGCCCGCCTTTTCATACACATGAATGGCAGCGGCATTCCGCTTTTTCACGCAGATCTCCACCGTGGAAAATTTCCGCTCCCGGCGGCAATGGGCCAAAATCAGTGCTAGGGCTGCGGAGCCATAGCCCCTGCCCTGCTCCGGCCCGTCGATCAGCAGCTCCATCAGGTGGTAGCAGGCGGGTTCCTCCGGCAGATCGCAAAGCAGGGCCAGCCCCACCATGCGGTTTTCTGCGTAAATGCCCCAGCACACCGCTCTTTGGAAACGGTAGGCATAGGCAAATGCCAAAATTTCCGCCGGATCAGCCACAAAGCCCCGCTGCTCCGGCTTGTGATCCAGGTTCAGGGCCTGCATCACATTGTGTTCATCAATCGCTTGTAAGGTGATCATACCATTCCTCCAAATACTATTGGAGGGCGTATTTATAGGGCGTGGGCCCTCCCCGCACGCACACCGCTCATGTTCATCATAAAAAATCAACCCTTTCTGTATAAGTAAACCGCTGCCGATGTCTGGCAGCGGTTGCATTTATTTTATAGAACATCTGCGCATTTGTCAAGATTATTCTAAGGGAAGCGCTGATCAAATCGGCAAGTGCGGACGGAAAAACCGCCGTGTAAGCCGCAGGCGAGTTCTTCAGAGCTTCCCTCAGAGTTCCCTTATTCCCGAATGCCGGTAAGCATTTCCTCGGCGCTTTTCAGGGTCGTTTCGGTGATCTGGGCTCCGCCGATGATCCGGGCCAGCTCTTTTTTCCGGCCCTCCAGATCCAGGGGCGTGACGGTGGTATAGGTTCTGCCCTGCCGCTCCTCCTTGGCAATGAGCAAATGCACATCGCCCATAGCCGCCAGCTGGGGCAGATGGGTCACGCAAAGCACCTGCTTGGTTTTCGCCACGCTTTTCAGCTTTTCCGCCACCTTTTGAGCCGCACGGCCGGACACGCCGGTGTCCACCTCGTCAAAAATCAGGGTCTGCACCTGATCCTGCTCTGCCAGCACATTTTTCATGGCCAGCATGATCCGGGCCAGCTCGCCGCCGGAGGCGACCTTGCTCAGAGGCTTCAGCGCTTCACCGGCATTGGCCGACATATAAAAGGCCACGGCATCGGCCCCACCGGGGCCAAGCTCCAGGGCCGTAAATGCGCAGGAAAACTGCACCCGGGGCATATCCAGCTGGGTCAGTTCCTCCATAATCCGCCCAGAAAGCCGCTCCCCTGCCGCTTTTCGGCTGCTGCGCAGGGCTTCCGCCGCCTGCCAGGCATCGGCCTCTGCCTTGCTCAGCTTACGCTTGAGCTTTTCAATGTGATCATCGGCAAATTCGATCTCGTCCAACTCCTGCCGGGCGTTTTCCAGATAGTCCAAAATATCCTTGCAGCTGGCCCCGTACTTCCGGCGCAGGCGGTGAATGGTGTCCAGGCGGGATTCGATCTGCTCCAGCTCGTCGGCGCTGTAGGCCAGATCGTCCCGATAAGAACGCACCTCGCCGGCAATGTCCTGCACCTGGTACATGAGGTCCAGCACCTTGTCGTGCAGAGCGGAAATGGCATCGTCAAAGCGGGAAATTCTCGCCAGCTCCCGCTCCGCTGCCGCCAAAAGGCCCGATGCCCCATCGCTGTCCTCCCCGCCGTACAGCTCCTCCACGGCCTCGTTCATGCCGTCGGAGATCTTCTCGGCATTTTGCAGCAGCTTACGCCTGGATTCCAGCTCCTCGTCCTCCCCCGGCTCCAGCCGGGCCGTTTCAATCTCCTCGATCTGATAGCGCAGGGTTTCCATGCGGCGGAGCTTTTCGCCCTCGTCCATGCTCATGCGGTCGATTTCCCGGCGAAGCGTGTCCACAGCGGTGTATTTTTCGGCATAATCCTGGCGAAGCTGCTCATTTCCGGCAAAATCGTCCAGGAGCTTCAGGTGGTTGCTCTCGTCAAACAGGGATGCCGAGTCGTGCTGGCCATGAATATTCACAAGCTGGATGCCCAGGCGGTGGAGCATGGCCACGCTGACCAGGCTCCCATTGACCCGGCACACATTCCGTCCGTCCAGGAACATATCCCGCTGGATCACCGTTTCCGGGTCATAGGCCACCCCGCTGTCCTCAAACCAGGGATATTCCGGCACTTTTGTAAACACAGCGCGGACACTTGCCTTTTGCTCCCCGGTGCGGATCATATCCCGGTAGGCACGCTCACCCAAAATCGCCGAAATAGCATCGATGACAATGGATTTGCCTGCGCCGGTCTCGCCGGTGAGCACATGGAAGCCCTGAGAAAAGGAAATATCACAGCACTCGATCACCGCAATGTTTTCAATATGAAGCAGACTGAGCATAACGCTCACCCCCGTCAGTGGTTTATCAGATTGCTGATCTCCCCGCAGAAGGCGCCGGCGGCGTTCGGATCCCGCATCACGGCGAACACGGTATCATCGCCGGCCAGGGTGCCTATCACCACCCCAAGGCCCATGGAATCAATGGCAGAGGCGGCCGCAGGAGCCAGGCCCGGCAGTGTGCGAATGACCACCATGTTCTGGGCATAGTCGATCCCCACCACGCACTCCCGGAAAATGGCGTTCAGCTTGCCGCTGAAGCCGGTGTTCATTTCGCCGGAGCTCACGCAATAGCGGTAGCTGCCCAGGGCGGTCAGCTCCTTGACGATTTGCAGCTCCTTAATATCCCTGGATATGGTGGCCTGGGTGCTGTGGAACCCGGCGCTGCGCAGCTCCCGCAGAAGCTGCTCCTGCGTTTCAATGTCCTTTTCGGAGATGATCTCCATAATTTTGGCCTGTCGTTGTATTTTCATATTATCCAGTCCTTTAGAGCGTATTTTTGAATTTCGTGTGAATTGCATCATAGAAGCTGCGGTTATTCATGCGCACCAGCTTGGTCTGCAGCTCGGATTTGCGCACCGTTACGATGTCACCGGGCTGGAGGTTCAGCGCCTTGCCGCCGTCCACAGATAAAAAGGCACTGCGCCGGGAATTTCGGGCCAGTGTCACGGTGATCACCCGTTTTTCCGACACCACAATGCAGCGGCTTACCACGCTGTGTTCGCAGATGGGTGTGATTAAGATGTTTTGGGCCTCCGGCTCTACAATGGGGCCGCCGGCGGACAGGCTGTACGCCGTGGAGCCGGTGGGCGTGGCCAAAATCAGTCCGTCGCCGCTGCAATCCATGGCCTGCACATTGTCGCAGCGCACATTCAAATGGATCACACGGGCGATGGTTCCCTTGGTGATCACCGCATCGTTCAGCGCCGTGTCCCGGAAAATGATACTTCGGTCCCGGTGAACGGTCACATCCAAATTCATGCGCTGGTCCAGGGTGTATTTACCCTCGGCAATGGCCTGGAGCTGCGCCAGCTCCCCACTTTCCAGCTCGGCCATAAAGCCCATGGTTCCAATGTTGACCCCCAAAATCGGCACCCCGGAGCGGGTTGCGGTTTTAGCCATGTGTAAAATCGTGCCGTCGCCACCAAAGCAGACGATCATATCGGCATCCGGCAATTCCCGATCCATACGGGAAAAGAAGATGTTTTTAGGAAGGCGGAAAGAACGGTCTACCTCAAAAGGCAGGCAGAGCCGGGTATCTACTCCTGCGGCATTCAGAACCCGCTGGGCCGCCAGCACGGTATGGAAATCCGAATCCCGATAGGGATTAGGTGCCAGGATCACTTTCTTCACAGCTTGCTCACCCCTTTAGCTCTTCATGGGCCTGGGCTACGATCTGCGCCGTATCCGGGCGAATGCCCTCTGCCTGAGCCAGTGTCAGATGGGCCAAAAATTCAATATTTCCCTCCGGCCCTTTCACCGGCGAGAAGGTCAGTCCCAAAATGCGGAAGTCCAGCGCATCTGCCAGAGCCACGAAATCGTCCAGCACCTGCTGATGGGTCTGGGGATCCCGCACAACGCCTTTTTTGCCCACCTTGTCCTTGCCTGCCTCGAACTGGGGCTTGATCAGGCAGATCACCTGGCCGCAGTCGGGCTTCAGCAGGGCACGAATGGCAGGAAGCACGATTTTCAGGGAGATGAAGCTCACATCTACCACCGAAAGATCCAAAGGCTCCCCGATCTGCTCCGGGGTGACATAGCGGATATTGGTGCGTTCCATCACCACCACCCGCTGATCGGTGCGGATTTTCCAGTCTAATTGACCGTAACCCACATCAATGGCATACACCTTGGCGGCCCCCTGCCGGAGCAGACAGTCGGTAAAGCCCCCGGTGGAGGCCCCGGAATCGCTGCACACGAAGCCGGCGGGATCCACATGAAAATCCCGCAGAGCCTTTTCCAGCTTCAAGCCGCCCCGGCTCACATAGGGGCAGGTGCCGCCACGCACCTCGATGGGCGCCCCGGCATCATAGGAGGTTCCGGGCTTGTCCGCCTTTTGGCCGTCCACATAGACCTGACCGGCCATAATGATCGCCTGGGCCTTGGCTCTGGTGTCGGCATAGCCCCGCTGGGTCAGCAGCAGATCCAGGCGCTTTTTATCCTTCATTGCGGCACACCTCCGCTGTAAAATCCGCAATGCTCTGTCCGTCCAGGCCAAGCAAACGGTATAGGTGATCGGCGGATCCGTGCGTTACGAACCGTTCCCCAATGTCCCGGCAGTACACCCGGCACTGGGGCAGGGCAAAAGCCAAATCCCGGCCGATGCCGGAGCTTGCCTCCTCTGCCACGATCACCGGTGCGTCGGGGGCCATCTGCTCCAGAATTTCCTCCACCGGCAGGGGCGCAACAGTCAGCAGGCGCAGGACTGTGACTTCCATCCCCTGCTGTGCCAGCAGATCCGCCGCCTCCAACAGATTGCGGGTCATTGTGCCGTAGCTGATCAGGGTTGCATCGCCGCCCCTGCGGTGCCGAATCAGGCGCTGGCTCTCCTGCCAGCCCGATGCAAAGCCCTCCGGCTCGCCGCCTCTGGGGTAGCGGACAGCCACCGGGCCGTCAGCATCCTCAACCGCCCAGCGGAGCATATCCTTTAGCTCCCGATGGCATACCGGGCATAAAATGCGCATCCCCGGCACCAGGCGCAGGAAGCCCACATCGTAAATTCCGTGATGTGTCTCGCCGTCGTCCCCTACCAGGCCCGCACGATCCACCGCAAACACAACATGCAGGCGGAGTATTGCCACATCCTGCATGATCTGATCGAAGCTGCGCTGTAAAAAGGTGGAATAAATGGCCACCACCGGCTTTGCGCCCTGCTTCGCCAGTCCGCCAGCCATGGACACAGCGTGTTCCTCTGCAATGCCCACATCAAAAAGCCGATGGGGGTACCGATCCCGATAGCCCAGCAGCCCGGTTCCCCCGGGCATGGCCGCCGTAATGGCGCAGACTGCGGGATCCTCCCCTGCCAGCTCGGTCATCTCCTCGCCAAAGGCATCGGAAAAGGTCGGGCCTGCTTTGTAGAGCAGCTCACCCGTGACCGGGTCAAATTTCCCCACGCCGTGGAATTTGCAGGGATGCTCCTCGGCATACTGATAGCCATGGCCCTTTTTGGTCAGCACATGAATCAGCACCGGCACACGCATATTGCGTGCCGTTTTGAGGATGCGGATCAGCTCCGGCAAATCGTGGCCGTCCACCGGCCCCAGGTACTCCAAGCCCATTTTTTCAAAGATGGTTTTGGGCAGCACCAGCCGCCGCAGGCTATCCTTCCACCTGCGGGTGACCTGGTAGATGGACTGGCCGCAGGGGATTTTCTGCATCAGGCTCTTGTAGCGGGCCTTCATGCCAATATAATGCTCTTTTGTCCGCAGTCTGGACAGGTGCTTGGCCATGCCGCCCACGCTGTGGTCAATGGACATGGCATTATCGTTCAGAATGATGATCAGCGGCTCCTTGCTCACAGCGGCATCGTTCAGGCCCTCATAGGCCATCCCCCCGGTAGCGGAGCCGTCACCCAACAGGGCCAGCACACTGTAATCCTCTCCCCGCAGGCTCCTTGCTCTGGCCATGCCCAGGGCGATGGATACCGAGCTGGAGGCATGACCAGCCACAAAGGCATCGGACACGCTCTCCGAGGGCTTGGGGAAGCCGGCTATACCGCCAAACTGGCGCAGGCTGTCGAAGTCCGCCGCCCGGCCGGTGAGGAGTTTATGCACATAAGACTGGTGTCCGACATCGAACACCAGTCGGTCGTGTTCCGTATCGAACACGGTTTCAATCGCCACAGTCAGCTCCACAACACCCAGGTTGGAAGCCAGGTGCCCACCGGTCTTTGCAACATGAGTGACCAGGAACTGCCGGATCTCGGCACACAGGAGGGTCTGCTCCTGGGCGCTCAGAGCCGCCAGATCGGCGTGGGTGTGTATTTGTTCCAAAATACTCACAATGGAAACAACCTATCTCTTTCTTGTTTTTTTAGAGAACAGATGGCGCAGCCCATAGATCAGCTTGCCCACCTGATGGACGATCTGGGTGCAGGAACGAATGGCAAAGGTCTTGCCAATCGCCTTGCCGCCCACAGTCAGCCCGGCAACCAGCGCCGACATCATCAGCGACACCACACGGGGCCAGCTAAAGTCGCAGCTGCGGACGATCTCCAGGGCCACCGTGGCCGAAGCGGATCCTGCCACAACGCCGCAGATATCACCCACCACATCATTACAGATGGAGCTGACACGCTCGGCATTGCGCAGAAGCCCGATAGCCTCCTGCGCCCCCGGCACCTTCCGTGCCGCCATAGAATGGAAGGGCTTTTCATCAGCCGTGGCCACCGCCATGCCAATGATATCAAAGATGATGCCCACCAAAACGATAAACAGCAAAATCAAAAAAGCCACTGCAATATTGCTTCTGGCCATGATCTCATCGGAAACCAGGGTGATGCACCCGGAAATGAACATGGTGACCAGGAAGATGGTAAGAACCCAGCGGATTGTTTTATTGCGCTGGCGTTTGTTGACAGCGGCTGAGTCCGGCTTTGACACAGAAAATATCTCCTTAAATTTGAAATGCCAGAATGTTGTCATTTCAGCAAATTATGGAAGCTCTGAGAAAAGCGGCGAGGGATTTTTCGTCAGCAAAAGGAGCGGAATGGATGTATTTCCCTTTTTCATTCCGCATTTCCGGCGAATAGACCCGCTGCGGAAGCAGCAGACGATTTCATCAGAGGTTCCTGAACATTCAAAATAAAACGGCGGCAGACGGGGTAAATCTTACGGCTTAGGTCGGGTTGGTTTTCCCCGGCAGGAACCTGCCGTTGCCGTGCAGGCCGTTTCCGTTTGATCCCACCGTGCAGAGGTTGCCCAACTGCATACCCGATTGCCACTGAGTCCGTACTGTAATCCCCCATCTGCCCAGTTACGACAGCCTAGGTGTTTTCCACGGCAAAGCAAACCGACTCTTAGCCTCTTTTGCAAGCATGGTTTCCAGGGGCAATGACCGGCAGCCGCTGTGGCCACAGCGACCAGCCGCCTGATCTCCTTTTCCCGCATACTCACTCAAGGCAGGCTACGCTGCACGCAGCACACGATTCTATGCACCGCCTTGC